>NZ_JAOBZT010000021.1:0-64934 GCF_029839005.1 Stenotrophomonas sp. GD03958
GCTCCGCCCAACTCACAGAAGACCAGAGCCGCTTTTGATCTTGATTTGGCTTTGGCTTCGGCAGGTGCAGGGCGCAGCCCTGCCGAAAACCCTACTCCACCCGACGGCCCGAACGGTCGATGCGGAACCACTCTCCGCCTTCCATCGAAGTGTGACCATCGGCATCCGGCGTACCACGACGGCAACCATTGCAGACCTCGGCGACGCCGTCCTGGAACGGCCATGCGAAATCGAACGTGCCGGGTACCACCTGGCGGAACGTCAGGTCGAAGTAACCCACGCGGTTGCCTACGCGGCCGCGCAACAGGCCTTCCTGCGGCGTCTCCGGGCCATTGTCCCAGGTAAGCACCGGCAGGCTGCGGCCCTTGCGGTCGACGTAGTGGAAACCCTGGTCGGCGTACACCACTGCCAGGCCGTGGTCGTCGTAATTCAGGGCCTTCAGCGTGTCGGCACTGATCTTCGGCCGGTGATCGATCACCTCGCAGTTGGGCAGCGGCCACAACCCGTGTTCGTCGGTCAGCAGCCTGCATGCCGGTGCCTGTGCCGCTGCAGTGGCGCTGACCAGCATGCCAAGCAGGGCCAGCGACCGCGCGAAGCGGCCGCTGGCAGCGTCAGGGCGGGCCTGCCGTGCGATCACTTGGCCTCGGCCTCGCGCTCGAACGCGGTCGGTGCCGGCAGCTGCACCGGCACGCCCTTGTCATCGCAGGTGCCGGCCTGGCACAGGCGCTCGCGCAGGGCCGGAGTGGCCTGCACGATCATGTGGTAGATGGCGTTCTGTTCCAGCGTGCCGCGGATCGCCTTGCTGCCCGGGCCGCGCGCCCAGATGCCGACGTCCTCGCCACCGTGCGACTCGGATTTCATCGGCACCAGCGCTTCCTGCATGTAGTCCGGATGCTCGGTGTCGACTTCGCGCAGGTTCGGGCGGCCGTCGGCCGGTTCGAAGCTGCTCGGGTTGTGCGGATAGCGCTTCGGGCCGGCCGGCTGCTGGTTGCTGCTGCCGGTGTGGCCCGGGCCATTGGCGTAGCTCAGCGTGGTGTACGGCTGGCCGGTGCCGTCCAGTGCGTAGTCCAGCTTGCCGGCGCCATCTTCGCCGCCCTTGTCCTTCACCTTGCCCAGGATCGGGTTGCCGCGCGCCGGGTAGCCGACGAAGTTCAGCGTGTGCGAGTGGTCGGCGGTAACGATGATCAGGGTGTCGTCGGCCGAGGTCAGCTCGCTGGCCACGCGCACCGCATCGGACAGCGCCACGGTTTCGGTCAGTGCACGGTAGGCGTTGCCGCTGTGGTTGGCGTGATCGATGCGTGCGCCTTCGATCATCAGCACGTAGCCTTCCGGGTGCCTCGACAGATTCTTGATCGCCGCTGCGGTCAGTTCGGCCAGGCTCGGCTCACCGCCCGGATCCTGCGGGCGCTCGTACTCGTAGCGCATGTGGTCCGGTTCAAACAGGCCGAGGATCGCCGGTGCGTCGGCGGCGGCGGCCAGCTGCTTGCTGTTCCACACGTAGGCGCCGTGCGGATGGGCCTGCTGCCATTCCTGCACCAGGCTGCGCCCATCCAGTCGCTGGCCGACCTTGTCGTCGTACTCCGGGTCGCGCTCTTCCACGGTGGTGAATTCCCCGCGCCCGCCGCCGAGGGCGACCAGCGGGCCGCGCCCGTAGCGCGAAGTCGACAGCAGCTGCTGGGCGATGTCCTTGCAGCCGGCCGCCTTCGCCGCTTCAGTCAGGTCGGTATCGTTTTCCCAGTTGCGCTCGGGCGAGTGCGCGTAGGTCGCGGCCGGGGTGGCGTGGGTCAGGCGCGCGGTGGACACCACGCCGGTGGCCAGACCGGCGCTGTCGGCCAGCTGCAGCCAGGTCAGCAGGCCCTTGGACAGGCTGTCGGCACAGTCGGTGCGGCTGCCGGCGCTGACGCCGATCGCACCCATGTGGGTCTTCACACCGGTGGTGATGGCGGTCATGGTGCCGGCCGAATCCGGGGTCTGGGAATCGGTGTTGTAGGTCTTGCTGAACGCCGTGGCCGGGAAGCGCTCCCAGGACAGCAGGTTCTCTTCACCGGAGCCCCCCTTGCGCTGGCCCTCGTAGATGCGCGAGGCGGCCACGGTGGTCAGGCTCATGCCGTCGCCGAGGAACAGGATGACGTTCTTGGCCTTGCCGGACATCGCGCCGTTGGCGGCGGCCTGGGCAGCGCCGCTGCGGTACCACCACTGCGGGGTTTCGCCGGCCGGGTGGGCGACGGGATCGACGGCGACCTTCAGGCCAGCCGGGGCAGAGGCGGGGGTGGTGCTGGCGCAGGCGCCCAGCAGCAGGGTGGTGGCGCAGGCGGCCAACAGGGAGACGGAACGGCGCATGGACGCTGGGATCTCACAAACTGTAACGGGACATTCATTATGCCCGCCCCAGCAAGGCACGCCGATGACACACTGATTTGCCGGCCCGGCGGTCGTTCCGCAGGCCGCTTTGGACTATCGTGCCAGCATCCCTTCCTTCCCTCTGGATTGCCTATGAAGCTGGTCTCTGCCTGGCTGCGGATTCCATTCTGGCAGCGCGTGGTCGGTGGCTTCGTGCTCGGTGCGCTGGCCGGCTGGGCGCTTGGCCCGGCCGCGGAAACGTGGTTTGGCCCGCTCGGTGAGCTGTATGTCACCCTGATCAAGATGATCGCCGTTCCGCTGGTGTTCTTCGCGGTCATCAACGCGATCTCATCGCTGCACGGGCAGAAGTCGGTCGCCGCGCTCAGTGGCCGCACCTTCCTGTGGTTCGTGATCACCGCCGCGTTGGCGGTATGCGTCGGCCTGGGCGTGGGTACCGTGCTGCAGCCCGGCGCCGGTGGCCTGCAGCTGACCATGGCCAGCAACTACGTGCCGCGCGAGGTCCCCAGCGTGGTGCAGGTGCTGCTGGACGTGGTGCCGGCCAATGTTTTCTACGCGCTGTCCGGCATCGGCACCAAGGTCAATGCGGCCGGTGAGACCGTGCTGGCGGCTGGCCGGGGCTCGATCCTGCCGGTGATCTTCTTTGCCGGCCTGGTCGGCTTTGCCATCGTCAAGCTCGGCGAGAAGGTGACCGAGGCGCGCAAGCTGGTCGGCCAGATGAGCGACATCATGATCCAGGTGACCCGCTTCGTGCTGGAAGTCACCCCGATCGGCACCTTCGGCCTGATCGCAGGCCTGGTCGGCAGCTATGGGTTCGAGAAGCTGCTGCCGCTGGGCCATTTCGTGCTGGCGTTGTACGTGGCCTGTGCGCTGCACATCGTGGTGGTCTACAGCGCGCTGCTGCTGGCGCACGGCCTGAACCCGCTGAAGTTCTTCCGTGGTGCGGCGCCGGGCATGCAGGTTGCGTTCGTCAGCTCTTCCAGCTTCGCGGCGATGCCGGTGGCACTGCGTTCGATCACCCACAACCTGGGCGTGAACAAGGATTACGGTTCGTTTGCGGTGCCGCTGGGCGCCAGCATCAAGATGGACGGCTGCGGCGCGATCTACCCGGCGCTGTGCGCGGTGTTCATCGCGCAGTACAGCGGTGTGCCGCTGACTCCGGAGCAGTACGTGGTGGTGCTGATCGCCTCGGTGCTGGGCAGCTTCGGTACCGCCGGCGTGCCGGGTACTGCGGTGATCATGGCCACGGTGGTGCTGAGTGCGGCCAACCTGCCGCTGGAGACCATCGGCTACCTGTATGCCATTGATCGCATCCTGGACATGATGCGCACGATGACGAACGTGACAGGCCAGATGCTGGTACCGGTGATCGTGGCCAAGGAGACCGGGCTGCTTGACCAGGCGGTGTACGACAACCCGTCCAGCAACGTGGGCGTGGATGATCCCGACCCGACACCACCACGCGGTTGAGGTTTGCTTGGAGATGAAAGGTCCGCCCTGACCGGCGGGCCTTTTGTTTGGGGGCTGGCTGGCGCGGTGGCGGCCAAGGTAGGCCTTGGTAGATCCATGCCATGCATGGATGGAGCCGGTGGCGACCAAGGTCGGCAGCTACCCACCATTACGGGCCCAACAAAAAAGCCGCTGCAGGGCAGCGGCTTTTCGCATCAGCCGGCGCTGTAGCGCCAGCGGGTCAGAGATCCACCCGGCGGGCCTGCATGAACTTGTTGCCCCAGTAGCCACTGAGCAGGGTGTCCACGCGCACATCCTTGCCCGAGCTGGGGGCGTGCAGGAAGCGGCCGTCGCCGACATAGATGCCGACGTGGTCGACGCGGCCCTTGCGGCCGAAGAAGACCAGGTCGCCCGCCGCCAGCGCGGTGCGGTCGTTGATCAGTTCGGCGTTGTCATCGTGCGCCATCTCGCGCGAGACGCGGGGCAACTCGATGCCCAGCGCCGAACGGAACACATAGCCGACCAGGCCGCTGCAGTCGAAACCGCTGTCCGGGTTGCTGCCACCCCAACGGTACGGGGTGCCCAGCAGGGTCATCGCTCGGCGCAGCAGCGACTGCACCTTGCCGTTGTCGGCGGCGGTGCCGACGACGCTCCCATTGGCGGCGCTGCTGGTGTCGTAGTTGGCGAGCAGGCGGCTGAGGTCACCGGCCACCACGGCCGAGCGATCCATCAGCGGAATGGTGTCGTTGGCGGCCAGGTGCGGCAGCAGGGCGGCCAGCGTGGCACTGGCGGCGGCATCGACGCGGCTGCGCTGCGGAGCGGCAGCCTCGGCCTTGGCGGCCGGTCGGGCGGTGCTCTCGGCCACCGGGGCCGGGGTCACATCGGAACGGTTTGGAGCAGTCTGCGACCAGGCCGGAAGGCTGGTCAGGCACAGTGCCAGGCCAAGCAACAGCGGGCGGGCACTACGTGAAGATACGGAAGTCTGGCCTTCGCTTTTCAGGTCGTCAGTCGTCACGCGTCGGTCACAGGAAAAAAACGATGGGGCATCATGCCCTGTAAAAGCGCGGATAAGTTAAAAATTCCGTTATAAAATCGTTATTTATATAGTGACGGATGTCACAATTTTAAACATATCGCCTGTTCAGCTTAGCGAAGGACACGTTTCGCGCCCGTGTAGTGGTCTTTCCAGTAGGGGCCACTGAGCGAGTCCAGGCGAACCGTACCGCCGGTACTCGGCGCGTGCACAAAACGCCCTTCCCCTACATAGATGCCCACGTGGGTGACGCTGCCGCGGCTGCCGAAGAACACCAGGTCGCCGGTGGCCAAGCGTTGCGGATCGATCCTGGGGCCCTGTACCGCCGCCAGGTCGCGCGAGGTGCGCGGCAGCCGCAGGTCCAGCATCTCGCGATAGACATAGGCGACCAGCCCGCTGCAGTCGAAGCCCGAGTCCGGGGTGTTGCCGCCATAGCGGTAGGGCGTGCCGACCAGGCTGATGGCACGCATCAGCACCGAGTTGGCGGCCTCGGGGTTGTCCGGCACGGTCTTTGGCCAGTTCGCCGTCGACGGTGGCGGCGGCGCCGGGCGGGTGGCCTTGCCGCCGCCACAGGCGGTCATCAGCAGGGGCAGGGCCAGCAGCAGGGCCGGGGCAAGGAACCGGCGCGGGCCGGACGAAACTGGCGTGATGTGCATGATCTCCGGATAATGCGCCACCTTGGAATGGCCGTCATGATGGCGGCGTCCCCGTCGGGCGACAACCCGCCCCAACCCGCCTGCCTCCGGCAGATCCAGACAGAGTTGCGCATGAAGATCGAAAAAGACCGCGTTGTCCGCTTCCACTACACCGTTTCCGAAGTCGGCCAGGAGCCGATTGAATCGTCCAAGGACCGCGGCGAGCCGCTGGCGATCCTGATCGGCCATGGCAACATCATCCCGGGCCTGGAAAACGCCATGATGGACAAGGAAGCCGGCGCGACCTTCAGCGTCGACGTCAAGGCGGCCGATGCCTACGGCGAGCGCCGCGAGGGCCTGTCCCAGCGCGTGCCGAAGAAGCACTTCGGCAACACCAAGCTGGCCCCGGGCCAGCAGGTGGTGCTGCAGACCAACTTCGGCCCGCGTGCGGTGACCGTGCAGAAGGTCGGCATGAGCGTCGTGGACGTCGACCTGAACCACCCGATGGCCGGCAAGGACCTGCACTTCGACGTGGAAATCGTCGATGTGCGCGAAGCCGGCAAGGAAGAGATCGACCACGGCCACGTCCACGGCGACGGCGGTCACCACCACTGATCGCAGCGCGATCATGATGGCAGCAACGGCCCGCTTCGGCGGGCCATTGCGTTTCTGGAACACGGCGCGGCCATCCATGGCACGCGGGCCGGCGGCATAATGGCGGGCCTGCCCGACGGACGCCCCGTGAACGCCGCTTCTCCTTCCCTGCAGCCGGTGGCTTCCGGCCAACGCATCGCCGTGCTGGACGTGCTGCGTGGTGCCGCGCTGCTGGGCATCCTGCTGATGAACATCGAGGCCTTCAGCGGTCCGCTGGACCTGGCCTTCACCGGCATTGACGTGCACTGGCGGGGCATCGATTACTGGGCCGACGCCTTCGTCTATGTGTTCGTGCAGGGCAAGTTCTTCACCCTGTTCTCGCTGCTGTTCGGTGCCGGCTTTGCGGTGATGGCGCAACGCGCCGAGGTGGCCGGGCGCGACTTCACCCCGTTCTACCTGCGCCGCAGCGCCGGCCTGCTGCTGATCGGCCTGTGCCATGCACTGCTGGTCTGGTCCGGCGACATCCTGGTGATGTATGCACTGGTCTCATTGCCGTTGCTGGCCTGCCGCGAGGCGCCGCGCAGCTGGCTGCCGTGGATGGGCGTGATCGTCTACCTCGGCGGTGTGGCGATGATGTTGCTGGTGGGTGCGATGGTGTCGATGGCTTCGGCCGAAGACATGCAGAAGATGCTTGCCGAAGCACAGCAGGCCATCGCGCAGCAGCGCCTGGTGTACGGACACGGCAGCTGGATGCAGGCCACCGCGCAGCGCCTGCACGAGTTCGGATCGTCGATGGGCGCGCTGCTGATTACCGGTCCGGAAGTGCTGGGCATGTTCCTGATCGGCAGCTGGTTCGCCAGCAGCGGTGCACTGGTATCACCCGAGCGCTTCCCACGGCTGTACGTGCTGTTGCGTTGGGTGGCGCTGCCGCTGGGCTTGGCGGTCACGCTGCTCGGCGTTGCCTGGAAGCCGTATCTGGCACCGGGCGCCTACGACCTGCCGGTGACCGCAGCGATGGCACTGGTGACGATCGGCGGGCTGCCGATGTGCCTGGGTTACCTGGCGTGGATCGTGCGTTGGCGCGCGCGGCTGGGATGGCTGGCGCCGGTAGGGCGCATGGCATTGACCCACTACCTGGCCCAGTCGTTGCTGTGTACCTGGCTGTTCTACCACTATGGCCTGGGTGGGTTCGAGCGGATGCCGCGCAGCGTGCAGTTGCTGTTCGCGCTGCTGGTGTTCGCAGCGCAGGTGGCTGTTTCGCACGCTTGGCTGGCGCGCTTCCGCTTTGGTCCGGTGGAATGGCTATGGCGTGCAATGACCTACCGCCAGTGGCCACCGATGCGGCGTGGAGCCGGGCAGGGCTGATCGATGCAGGGCGCGCGCATCCTCACGTCTGGCTTGCAGCGGGGCATGGCATGCTCGGCATCAGCATGAGCGCCGGCAACGGCCAGCTGATCGCCGATCTCGTCTGCGTCCGTACGCCGGTGATCGACCCTGCCCCCTACCGACCCGAGCGATTCCGATGAGCACTGCATCCTATGATTACGACCTGATCGTCCTCGGCGGCGGCTCCGCCGGCCTGGCCGGTGCGATCCGCGCCGCGCAGCACGGCAAGCGCGTGGCGCTGCTGGAGCCGGGCGAACTGGGTGGGACCTGCGTCAACGTCGGTTGCGTGCCGAAGAAGGCCATGTGGCTGGCAGCTGACCTGCATGAGCGCATCGGCCTGGCCAGTGCGATGGGCTTCGATGTCGAGGCACGCCCGGCGCTGTCGTGGAAGGAACTGGTGATCCATCGCCAGGCCTACATCAGCAACATCCACACCAGCTACCACAAACGTCTGGACGAAACCGGCGTGGTGCGCATTCCGGCGCGCGGCCATCTGCTCGATGCGCACACCGTGGCCTGCAGCGATGGCGTGCGCTACAGCGCCGAACACATCCTGATCGCCACCGGCGCGCACCCGCTGCGCCCGGACATTCCCGGCGCGGAACTGGGCCTGGTTTCCGATGATTTCTTCGATCTGCGCGCGGCACCGGCCGAGGTGGCGATCATCGGTGGTGGTTACATCGCGGTGGAGCTGGCTGGCCTGCTGCAGGCACTGGGCAGCAGGGTGAGCCTGCTGGTGCGCGGTCAGCGGCTGCTGGATCGCTTCGACTACGAGCTGACCGATCAGCTGGCCGAGAACCTGAAGCAGCAGGGCGTGCGCATCCATTTCGGCTATCGCCTGCGCGAACTGCAGCGCGATGGTGAGCGCGTACGTGCATTCGGCCATGATGGCCCGCTCGACAGCGTGTTCGATGCGGTGTTCTTCGCTGCCGGCCGCCGCGGCAACAGCCGTGGCCTGGGTCTGGAAGCGCTCGGTATCGACATCGGCGAGCACGAGCAGGTGCAGGTGGACGAGTGGCAGACCACCCGTGTGCCGAGCGTGCACGCGGTCGGCGACATCGCCGGCAAGGTCGGCCTGACCCCGGTGGCGGTGGCCGCGTCGCGGCGGCTGATGGACCGCCTGTTCGGGGGCCGCCCGCAGTCCAAAATGGATTACGAGAACGTGGCCAGCGTGGTGTTCTCGCATCCGCCGCTGGGCGCGGTGGGCATGAGCGAGGAAGAAGCGCGCCGGCGTTTCGACCAGGTGAGCGTCTACCACAGCCGCTTCCGCCCGATGCTGCAGGCGCTGGCCAACGGCCCCCAGCGCAGCCTGTTCAAGATGGTCTGTGCCGGCCCGGAAGAACGCGTGGTGGGCATCCACCTGCTGGGCGAAGCGGCCGACGAGATCCTGCAGGGCTTCGCGGTGGCGGTGAAGATGGGCGCGACCAAGGCCCAGTTCGACGACACCGTGGCGATCCACCCGACCTCGGCCGAGGAAGTGGTGCTGATGCGCTGAGCCGGGCCGTTGTAGGGCCGAGCCATGCTCGGCTGCCTTTCGCCCAGGCCTGGCGACGCCGAGCGCGGGCTCGGCTCTACAGGTCAGCGGGCGCCCCCATGCGACAATGGGGCCCCCACGCCTTACCGGGCCGCTCTGCGCGGCCCGCCGTCGTCCTGATGTCCACTCCCGCTTCCCGCATCGCTACGGCTTCCCCACGCATTGCGCTGGGCGGCATCGGCCTGGCCGCGATCGGCGCCATCGCCGCGTCGGGCAAGGCGATCATCGTCAAGCTCGGCCTGCGCCATGGCGTGGATGCCACCACGCTGCTTGCCCTGCGCATGCTGATGGCGCTGCCCTTGTTCGCGTTGATGGCCTTGTGGGCCGCGCGCCGGGCCGAGCCGCTGTCCTGGGCTGATCGCGCCCGCGTGCTGTGGCTGGGCTTCACCGGCTATTACCTGTCCAGCCTGCTCGACTTCCAGGGCCTGCAGTACATCAGCGTGACCCTGGAGCGGCTGATCCTGTACTTGAACCCGACCCTGGTACTGCTGATCAACGTGCTGCTGGCGCGGCAGCGGCCGGGACGCTGGCAGATCGGCGCGCTGGTGCTGAGCTATCTGGGCGTGCTGCTGGCGTTCGGCCACGATCTGCAGCGCGAGGGTGGGCAGATCATCGTCGGCAGCCTGCTGGTGCTGGGCAGTGCGCTCAGCTACGCGCTGTACCTGTTCGGCAGTGGCCAGGTGGTCGCGCGCATCGGTGCGGTGCGCCTCACCGCCTACGCCAGCTGCGTGGCCAGCGTGCTGGTGCTGCTGCATTTCGCGGTGACCCATCCGCTGCCGTTGCTGTGGCAGGCACCGGCGCCGGTGCAATGGCTGTCGCTGGTCAATGCCACCGTGTGCACGGTACTGCCGGTGCTGGCGATCATGCTGGCGGTGCAGCGCGTGGGTTCGTCGCTGGCCGCACAGGTCGGTATGCTGGGCCCTGTTTCCACCATCGTGATGAGCCTATGGCTGCTCGACGAACCGATGGGGCCGGCACAGATCGCCGGCACCGCGCTGGTGCTGATCGGCGTACTACTGGTGACCCGCCTGCGGCGCTGACGCCGGAGCAGGCGCGGGCGCGCATCCTGGCGGTGATCCGCGCGATCCCGGCGGGGCAGGTGATGGGCTATGGCCAGGTGGCGATGCGTGCCGGCCTGCCGGGGCGTGCGCGCTTGACCGCGCGCATCCTCGGCCAGAACGATGATCCCGACCTGCCCTGGCATCGCGTGCTGCGTTCGGACGGGCGCATTGCCATGGAAGAAGGGTCGGCTGGTTGGCGCGAGCAGTCACAACGGCTGCGTGCCGAAGGTGTGGTGGTGGAGAACGGCCGGGTGCGGATGCCGGCCACCGATCCGGCCGCGGCGCTGGATGCCGCCGTGTGGGGCCCGGGCTGAGCACCGCTGGCGACTGAACAGGCTGCGCCTGCCGGTCGCCAACAACACACGGTGCTGCGGCTATGATGGAGGCCGTTCCATGCCGGCGCTCCCATGTTCCCGCGACTGCCTACCGTCACCAAGGCCCTGCTGATCGCCAACGCGATCCTGTTCCTGCTGCAGCAGCCGTTCCTGCTCGGCATGCAGACCTTCGAGCCGTTCATGCTGCAACCGCTGCAGCAGGGCTTCGATGCGTTCTCGCCGGGCGGCAACTTCCAGCCGTGGCAGCTGCTGACCTATGGCTTCCTGCATGGCAGCTTCGGCCACCTGTTCTTCAACATGCTGGCGGTCTTCATGTTCGGCGCGCCGCTGGAGCAGACCTGGGGCGAGAAGCGCTTCCTGCTGTACTACCTGGTCTGCGTGGCTGGCGCCGGTGTCTGCCAGCTGCTGGTGGGTACCCTGCTGGAGAATCCGGCCACGGTGCTGGGCGCCTCCGGCGGCGTGTTCGGCCTGCTGCTGGCCTACGGCATGCTGTTCCCGAACCAGCGTGTGATGCTGCTGTTCCCGCCGATCCCGATGAGGGCGCGGACTTTCGTGATCCTGTTTGGCGTCGGCGAACTGGTGCTGGGCATGACCGGCTGGCAGCCGGGTGTTGCCCATTTCGCGCACCTGGGCGGCATGCTGTTCGGTTGGCTGCTGATCCGCTACTGGCGCGGGCAGCCGCCATTCAACAAGCGTCGCCCGCCCGGCCCGCCGAAGCGCCCGAACCATCTGCGCAGCGTGAAGTGAGGCGCGATGCGCCTCGGTTCACGCGGGTAGGTGCCGACCTCGGTTGGCACACCTTGGCCAGGATCATCTGACGCGGTAGGTGCCGACCGTTGGTCGGCACGCCTCTAGAGATCCTGCAGCACTACCTGTGCCGCGTTGTGCCCCGGCGCACCGGTGACGCCACCGCCGGGGTGTGTGCCCGAACCGCACAGGTACAGCCCGGGCAGGGCGCCGCGATAGCCGGCCTGGCCGACCATCGGCCGTGCCGAGAACAGCTGGTTGGCGCTCAGTGCGCCGTGGAAGATGTCACCGCCGACCAGGCCAAAGGTGCGTTCCAGGTCCAGCGGTGACAGCACCTGTCGGCCAAGCACGCTGTCGGCGAAGCCCGGTGCATACCGGTCGACGGTCGCGATCATCAGATCGGCCACCGTGTCACGGTGATCATCCCAGTGACGTCCATCGGACAGCACCGGTGCCACGTGCTGGCAGAACAGACTGGCCACATGCCGGCCGGGCGGCGCCAGCGAAGCGTCCAGCGTGCTGGGAATCAGCATCTCCACAATCGGTTCGCGCGACCAGCCGTCGCGTCGCGCATCCAGCCAGGCGCGGTCCATGTACTCCAGGCTGGGCGCCATGATGATGCCGGCGCTGAGGTGATCGCCGGGCCCGGGCAGGGCGCGGAAGTCCGGCAGCCGCGACAGCGCCACGTTCATCCGGAACGTGCCGGAACCGCAGCGCCAGTTCGCCATGCGTTCGCGGGTCGCGTCCGGTACCTGTGCCGGGGCCAGCATCTGCTCGTACAACAGCTTCGGATTGACGTTGGCGATCACCGCGCGTGCACGCAGGATTTCACCGTTGGTCAGTTCCACTCCCACGGCACTGCCGTGTTCAACCAGTACGCGTCGCACGCCGGCGTCCACGTGCAGTTCCGCGCCAGCCGCGCGTGCAGCGGCGGCGATGGCCTGGCTTATCGCGCCCATGCCACCAATCGCATGGCCCCAGGCACCCTTCACGCCATTGCACTGGCCGAACACGTGGTGCAGCAGTACGTATGCGCTGCCCGGTGTATACGGGCTTGCATAGTTGCCGACAATGCCATCAAAGCCGAACAGGGCCTTGATCGGCTCGCTCTCGAACCAGCGGTCCAGGTACTCGGCCGCCGACAGCGTGAACAGGTCCAGCAGTTCCTGGCGTAGCGAAGCATCCAGCGTTGCCAGTTCGCGGCCGAGGCGGCCCATCTGCCAGAGCGCGGGCAGCGCACGCCAACCGCCTGCTACACCCAGGTCCGGCGGCGCGCGCAGGGCCCATGCGCGCAGTACGTCGGCGAAGATCTCCAGGCGTGCTTCATAGGCGGGCAGGCGCTGCGCATCCCGCTCGGAGAACTTCGCCACCTCGGACTGGGTGCGGCCCGGCGCCGACAACAGGTAGCGGCCGTTCGGCAATGGCAGAAAGTTGTTGGCCGGACGCGCGACGATATGCAACCCGTGCGCATGCAGCTGCAGATCGTCGATCACCTTCGGCTGCAGCAGCGAGACCGTGTACGACGCGACCGAGTTACGGAAGCCGGGATGAAATTCTTCGGTGACCGCAGCGCCGCCAAGCACGCCGCGCCGTTCAAGGAGCAGCACCTTCTTTCCGGCGCGTGCCAGGTAGGCCGCGCAGACCAGGCCATTGTGGCCACCGCCGATGATGATCGCATCCCAGGACATCAGTACCTCGAAAAGGGGACGGAGGGGATTAAGTCGTAATTCGCACAGGATCAGCAGCGGTGGGGGAGAAAGGACTTAATCCCTTCCGTCCCCTTTTTCGATGGCAGCCTGGATGCTGGCGATGTCGATCTTCTTCATTGGCATCATTGCGTTGAAGGCCCGCTTGGCCAGCGCCTTGTCCTTGCTGGTCACCGCTTCGATCAGCATGCGCGGGCTGATCTGCCAGGAAATGCCCCAGCGGTCCTTGCACCAGCCGCACTGGCTCTCCTGGCCACCGTTGCCGACGATCGCGTTCCACAGGCGGTCGGTCTCGGCTTGGTCCTCGGTCTGGATCTGGAAAGAAAATGCTTCGCTGTGCTTGAACGCGGTGCCGCCGTTGAGACCGACGCAGGGAATACCGCAGACAGTGAATTCAACGGTCAGTATGTTGCCCTCCTTGCCGTCCGGGTAGTCGCCCGGGGCGTGGTGGACAGCGGTCACCGCGCTGTCGGGAAAGGTGTTGGCATAGAAGGTGGCGGCCTCCAGCGCTTCCTTGTCGTACCACACGCAGATGGTGTTCTTGTGGGCCATGGTCGGGCTCCGCAGCGGACGAAGGCGCAGCGATAGCACGGGCGGTGTTAACCCGGGATCGTGCTGCATCCGCAAAAAAAAGGGCGCCCGAAGGCGCCCTCTGCATCCCCAGCGTGACGGCTGGCTCAGCGCCAGACCTTGATCTGCTCGGATTCGCTGCGCTGCATCGGCTGGCCGGCCTTGCAGCTGAAGGTGGCACCGAACGCCGGCAGGTTGGCCAGCGTGCCATTGCTGCGCCACAGGCCCGGGGCGCGGATGTCGGCGGTCAGGCGGCGCGCGGCCTCGTTCGGCGACAGCTGCTGCGCCCACAACGTCGACCAGGCGCGGAAGAAGCCCTGCTGCTGTGCCGGCTTGGCCTTCGGCTCCTGCGCGGTGTAGGCGGCCCAGGCCAGTTCCAGGCCGGCGATGTCGGCCAGGTTCTCTTCCTGGGTGAGCGTGCCGTTGACCTTGGCACCCTTCACGCCCGGGAAATCGTAGGCGCCGTACTGCGCGGCCACTCGGGTGCCGAGCAGGGTCCAGGCGGTCTTGTCGGCAGGGGTCCACCAGCTGCGCAGTTCGCCCTTGGCATCGACCAGTGCGCCCTTGGCATCGATCGCACGGGTCAGCTCGTGGCCGACCAGACCACCGAAGCTGCCGAACTTGTCGGCGGCGTCGGCCTTGGCGTTGAACACCGGGCCCTGCAGGATCGCGGCGGTGACGATCAGGCGGTTCTGCGCCAGGTCATAGGCGAGCGACGGCTGCTGCGGCAGCACGTCCCAGCGACGGTCGGCGTTGCCCTTGCCGATGCGCTTCATTTCCTCGCGATGGCGCCAGGTCGACGCGATCAGCATATTGCCACCGAACGAGCCGCGGCCCATCGGCTGCACGCTGTAGTCCAGGTCGCGCAGTGGAGTGCCGATCTCGATCTTCAGCGCAGCCAGCTTGGCCTGCGCTTCGGTCTTGGCTTCGGCACTCATCCAGCTGCTGTTCTTTACCGCCTCGATCTGTACTTCGCGCACCTTGTCGACGATCCATGCGGCCTGGCGACGATCTTCGGCCGACAGGTAGCGGGCGGCGTACTCGCGACCGACCATCGGGCCGGCGGCCACATTGATTGCATCCAGCACGGATTCCCAGCGCTGCGGCGGCAGGGTCTGGCCACGCAGCACACGGCCACGGAATTCGAACTCGGCGTCGCGGTAGGCCTTGGACAGGTACGGCGCCATCGAGTCGCCCACGCGCCAGCGCAGGTACGCCTTCCACTGCTCCGGCTTGAGCTTGGTGACCATGCCATCGAGCTGCTTGAACAGGCCCGGGTCGGCCAGCGAGACCAGGTCATCGTCCACGCCCTGTGCCTTCAGGAAGGCATCCAGCTGCAGGTTGCGGTAGCGGCTGTTGAGCTCCTTGGTGGAGATGGGCGCGTAGTTGTTGAACGGGTTGTTGATGCCGGCCAGCGACTGCGCATTGCGTGCCAGTTCGGTTTCCAGCGCGATCACCGCCTGCGACTCGGCATCCAGCTTGGCGGCCGGGGTACCGGTCAGCGCCAGGATCTGCTTGACGTAGTTGCGGTAGCGGCCCATCAGCGCCACGGTGTCGGCGTCGGTGCGGGTATAGAACGCCGGATCCGGCAGGCCCATGCCGCCCTGCATGAAGTAGCCGATGTGACGATCCAGCGCCTTCAGGTCGACGTCCGGGCCGAAGTTGAAGGCCACCGGGATGCCGACCTGGTGCAGCGCGGCGATCGAGGCCGGCACATCCTTGGCCTTCTTGATGGCGTTGATGCGGGTCAGCAGCGGCGCAATCGGATTGGAGCCGTCTGCTTCCACGGCGGCTTCGTCCAGGCCACTGGCCCAGAAGTCGCCCAGCAGCTTTTGCACATTGCCCTGCGGCGACTTCATCGCGGCGTCGAGCAGTTCACGCTGCTGCTGGCGGCTGCGGTCAACCAGCTGTCCCAGCGCGGTGACGGCGCCGGTCTGCGGCACCGGGTTGGCCTTCAGCCAGCCTGCATTGGTGGCGTCGTAGAAGTCGCTGCACTGGGCGCTGACGGCCGGAGCGCGTGCGGCCTTCTTCTTGGCGGCGAACGCATCGTGAGTCGGGACCAGGGTCGCCAGGCTGATGCCCAGGGCGATGGCAAGCGGACGGAAGTTGGGCATGTGGAACGAATCCGTGATGGATTGAGGGCGCGCGCACTATAGCAAGCCGGACATGGGCGCGGGATGCACGCGTCGCGGTGCATTCGCCGACCAAGGTCGGCAGCTACCGGGGAGCGCCGGGATCAGTAGATCCACGCCATGCGTGGATGAAAGACACCCCGGAAAAACAAAGGCCCGGGAATTCCCGGGCCTTTGCAGGTCTGCAACAGCGTCAGTCAGGACTTACCAGATCACCACCTGCTGCTCGCCGGTGCGGGCCATCGGCGAACCGGCCTTGCACTGGAACGCGGCCGCGAAGGTCGGCAGGTTCGACGGTGCACCCATGGCGCGGAACTGCGCCGGGGCGTGCGGGTCGGTCGCCAGGCGGACCTTGGCGTTCTCCGGGGTGTACTTGGTGCGCCACACGGTGGCCCAGTTGAAGAAGAAGCGCTGGTCGCGGGTGAAGCCGTCCACCTTCGGGTCTTCCTTGCCGGCGCTGGCCTTCTGCAGGGCATCGTAGGCGGTAGCCAGGCCGCCCAGATCGGCGATGTTCTCACCCAGGGTCAGGTGGCCGTTCACCGCCTGGCCGTCGACCTTGTACTGGTCGAACTGCTTGACCAGCTTGCCGGTCAGGCCTTCGAAGTTCTTCTTGTCAGCGGCGGTCCACCAGTCTTCCATGTTGCCGGTCGGCCCGAAGCGCGCGCCCTGGTCGTCGTAACCATGGGTCATTTCGTGGCCGATCACCGCGCCGATGCCGCCGTAGTTCAATGCGTCGTCGGCCTTCGGGTCGAAGAACGGCGGCTGCAGGATGGCGGCCGGGAACACGATCTCGTTCTGCAGCGGGTTGTAGTAGGCATTGACCGTCTGCGGGGTCATGCCCCACTCGGTCTTGTCCACCGGCTTGCCGATCTTGGACAGGTTGAACTTGTAGTTGAACTCGTTGGCCGCGCGCACGTTGCCCAGGAAGCTGTCGCGCTGGGTCTGCAGGCCCGACCAGTCACGCCACTTGTCCGGGTAGCCGATCTTCGGGGTGAAGGTTTCCCACTTGGCGATGGCCTTGGCCTTGGTCTCCTCGCTCATCCAGCTCAAGCCCTGGATGCGCTCCTTCAGCGCGGCGGCCAGATTCTTCACCAGTTCTTCCATCTTCGCCTTGGCTTCCGGCGAGAAGGCAACCTTCACGTACAGCTGGCCGAAGGCTTCACCCGCATCGTTTTCGATGGTGCCCAGCACGCGCTTCCAGCGCGGCTTCTGTTCCTTCTGGCCGTTGAGGGTCTTGCCGTAGAACTCGTAGTTTTCCTGCACGAAGGCATCGGCCAGGTACGGCGAGGCGCTGTCCACGGTGTGGAAGCGCAGGTAGGCGCGCCACACCGACGGGTCGGTATCGCCCAGCGCCTTGCTCACTTCCTCATGGAAGGCCGGCATGGCCAGCGAGAACTTCTCCGGCGCGGCCACGCCCTGCGATTTGAAGAACTCGGTCCAGCTGAAGTTCGGGGTCAGCTTGTCGGCATCGGCCAGGGTGACCGGGTTGTAGTACAGCTCGACGTTGCGCGACAGCTCCACGCGCGACTTGGAGGCCTTGGCCAGGCGGGTCTCGAACTTGACCACGTCCTCGGCCTGCTTGGCGGCGTCGGCAGCGGCGACACCGGACAGCTCCAGCACCTTGGCGACGTGCGCCTGGTAGGCCTTCAGCTTGTCGGCATTCTTGGCGTCGGTGTAATAGGTGCTGTCCGGCAGGCCCAGGCCGCCCTGGCTGGCGTAGGCCATGTTCACGGCCGAGTTCTTGAAGTCGGCTTCGGCACCGAAGCCGAACAGGACGTTGTCGCCCCTGGCCGCGCTGGTGCGCAGGTAATCGGCGATGGCCGCCTTGTCCTGCAGGCCGTCGATGGCGGCCAGGTCGGCCTTCAGCGGCTCGATGCCCTGGGCATTGATCTTGGCCTCGTCCATGCCGGTGGCCCACAGGTCGCCGACGATTTTCTCGATGTGGTTCGGATTCTTGACCTGCGCCACCTGTTCGGCCAGCTGGTGCTGCACGGCCACCGAGCGCTCGTCGAGGATGGTGAACGCACCCCAGCTGGTGCGGTCGCCCGGAATTTCATTGGCGGCCAGCCACTTGCTGTTCACATAGTCGCCGAAGGCACCGCAGGCGTCCTTGGTGGTATCCAGATCGCTGGGCTGGAAAGCGTTGTAGGCCGGCAGCTTGCTTTCGTCCAGCGTGTAGTTGGTGGCTTCGGCTGCGGCCGGCGTGGAGGCGGTGGCGTCCTTGGCCGGGGTTTCAGTCTTGCCGCAGCCGACCAGCGCGGCCGAAACGGCCAGGGTCAGCAGCACGATCTTGGGAGTACGGGTCACTTTGATGGCCTCCAGGCCGAGTGAGTCAGGGAAAGGCCGTGGGACGGCCGTGGGCCGAACGATACGCCGCCGGCCAGACCTGCAAGGGTGTCGAAGGTCATGGCCGGGTGCAAGGGGCCCGCTTGGTGGCCCGGAAAAGACAGACCCGGCAAAAGCCGGGTCTGTCGGGTGTTGCGGTCAGCGGTGGATCAGAACTTGTACTTCAGGCGCACGAACGGGGTGCGACCGTAGTAGTCGTACTGGGTGGCGAACGGGTGGGTGTTGCCGTAGCGCGAAGAGTAGACGCTGCTGGAGATCAGCGGCGGCTTGGCATCGAACACATTGGAGACGCCCACCAGAATCTGCCAATCGGCCTGCTCGTAGCTCACCGAGGCGGTGTGATACCAGCGGCTGCCAGCGGTGATGTCGCGGTAGGAATTCGGACGGCCCTGATAGGTGAACGTCTCCAGCAGGTCCGGGTCCTTGGTCGACGCGATGTACTGGGTCATCCAGTTGTAGGTCCAGTCGCCACGCTCCAGGCTCAGGCCCAGGTTGCCGACCAGGTCCGGGCGACCGAAATCACCCAGCTGGTCCGACGAGGACAGGCCGCTGGCCGCTGCGCTGTCGAACAGCTCGGCGGTGTCTTCAACCGTGTAGGTGACCTGCGAGTCCAGCGAGAACTTGCCGAAGCTGAACTCGTGTTCCCAGTTCAGGGTCAGATCCCAGCCGCGGGTGCGCTGGCGGTTGATGTTCAAGTACTGCGCATACACCTCGGTGATCATGTTCGCGTTGGTACCCGAATTCGGATTACGACGCATCAGGTCGCAGTAGCGGTTCGGATAGGTGGTCGACTCGTAGCAGCCTTCCAGGATGGACGCTGCACTCAGCGCGGTGATCTGGTCGCTGACTTCGTAGTCGAAGTAGTCGATCGCAACGCTCAGGTCAGCAAATTCCGGGGTGAACACCAGGCCGATGCTGCGTGCACGCGAGGTTTCCGGCTTCAGGTCGCCGCCAGCGCCGCCACGAGTGAAGACGGTGGCGCTGCTGTTGCCTGCGGCGGTGTAGTCGCCCGGGATACCGGCAGCGGCGCAGTTGGCAGCAGCGTTGCTGTTGTTGCCTTCAGCCCAGCG
Organism: Stenotrophomonas sp. GD03958; assembly: GCF_029839005.1. Taxonomy (NCBI): domain Bacteria; kingdom Pseudomonadati; phylum Pseudomonadota; class Gammaproteobacteria; order Lysobacterales; family Lysobacteraceae; genus Stenotrophomonas; species Stenotrophomonas sp. GD03958. The sequence continues at coordinate 18,957 of NZ_JAOBZT010000021.1, forward strand.
GATGCAGGGATCGATCGCGGTCTGCGCCTGGAAGCCGGTCTGATTGCCAAGGTACAGCTCATACAGGCCCGGTGCACGGTAGGAGGTACCGATGGTGCCGCGCAGGCGCAGCGACGGGATGATCTGCCAGTTGACACCGAACTTCCACACCTTGTCCGAACCGGACACCGTGTCGTACTTGAAGACGCGGGCCGAGCCGTTCAGCGACAGCGACTCGATGCCCGGAACTCCCTTGAAGACCGGCACATCCAGTTCGACGAACGCTTCCTTCACCTTCTCGTCGCCCTTGGTGCGACCGGCGGTGGTCGAACCCCAGATGTCGGCAAAATCGGCACCCGGCTGGTCGTCGATCTTGTAGTTGCGGTACTCGACACCGACGGCGGAAGCCACGGCACCGGCCGGAAGATCGAACAGCTCACCGCTGAACACGGCGTTGACCGTGGTCTGATCGTAGGTGGTCTTGCCCTTGGCCCAGACGCCGAGGATCGAGACCAGCTCGTCGACCTTCGAGCCATTCAGATAGCCCGGGTCGAAGTAGTTCGCAGCTGCAGTGCCGGTACCCGGACGGCCGATGTCGCCGCTGATCGAGTTGCGGATGCCAAGGTTGCTGTACTTGCCACTGGAGTGGCTGTAGTTGGCATTGACTTCCCAGCCCCAGGTGCTGCTGCCGAAGCCGCCATCGAACTTGTTGGCGAAGTAGTAGTAATCAACTTCGGTCTCGGAAGCAGACTTGAACGGCAGCACCGGCTGAGCGCGGGTGGTGGTGCCGGGGATCAGCACTGTCGGGAAGAACTGGCGCCACGAGAAGTTGTCCGTGGTGCGGTTGTTGTAGAGGAACTGGGTCTTCCAGTTGAACGAATCAAAGCCGAAGTCAGTGGCAAAGTAGACCGTCTTGCGCTCTTGGCGGTTGATGATCTGGGCTTGGCCGTAAGCCTGGAAGTTGTACGGCTCCTGATACGTCGCCACGGGGTTGCCGTTGGCATAGGTCTGGTTGGCGCGCGGACGATAGCCCGGGAACGGGCCAACCGTGCTGCCATCGGTGCTCGGCACGTAACGGACGGAACCGACGTCGATGACGTTGTGCAGCATGTTCTGGCAGTTGGCCAGGTTGGTGCCGGCCAGGATGGAGCGGTCGACGCGGTCGATGCGGTTGCCCTTGTCGTCCCAGACGATATCTTCGGCGCACTTGAAGAAATCGCGGTCACCGCGGGTCAGTTCATTCTGGCGGTACCATTCCACGGCGGCGACGATGCTGCCATTGTCGAAGTTCCAGCCGTTGGCCAGCGACGCCGAGAATACTTCGCCGCCGCCTTCGGTCGGAACGCGACCGCTGACGGTCAGCTCGGGACGGTCGAAGTTCTTCTTGGTGATCAGATTGACCACGCCGGCGACGGCATCGGAGCCATAGATGGAGGACGAACCGTCCTTCACGATCTCGGCACGCTGCAGGACGGCGGTGGGCAGCACGTTCAGGTCGAACGCGCCGACCGCGCCGCGGGTACCGGCCGGGCCCGGACGCTGGCCATCAAGCAGGATAAGCGTGCGATTGGCACCCAGGCCGCGTAGCGAGAACGTCTGTACGCCGGTACCACCATTGGTGGTGAAGCCGCCGAACTGATTGGTGATCTGCGTTTCGGCGGCGCCGATCGCCGACTTCTGCAGGAATTCACTGACGCTGGTCTGGCCCTGGGCGGCATTGCGCTCGGTGTCGATGGTGAACACCGGCGAGGTGGTTTCATAGTCCGCGCGACGGATCAGGGAGCCAGTGACCGTAACCTTGTCAAGATCAGTGGCCTTCTTGTCAGACGTTGAAGCACTTGACGCCGCTGCTTCCTCGCGGGTGGATTCCTGGGCCAGCACCGGGGCTGCCTGCAGGCAGGCAATCACTGCCAGGGCGAGCGGCAGGCGGCTGGGCGTAATAAGGCGGTTGGTCTTGCGCATTGTGTCGGATCCCCACTTGTTATGCTTCGGTTAACGGAGTGTATGTACGGCGTAAAGTAAATGCAACATGAACATTCCCCGTATGTAACGCGCTTTTGCTAATGGCGTATTCATGTGCCGGTGGGGAGCTGCAGAGCTCCCCAGCTGCGTGGACGACGGCAGGGTGCGTCCTTGGCGGCCTACAGGCCGCCTGGGCCGCAGTCCTTGGCCAGGAAGTCGGCCATCAGCGGCAGCGTGGCCCGGTAGTGGCTCGGGTACCACGGCATGCTGTGCGGCATGTCGGCGATCAACTCGAACTTCGCCGGAACCTTGTCCTGGACTGCGTTGTAGAACGATCGGGCGTGGAACGCCGGAGTACGTACGTCACGATCTCCGACGTAAAGCAGTACCGGGATGGTCGCCTTGGCCGTGTTCTGTATCGGGTCCATTCCCTTGACGGTCTGCCCCTGCAGGATGCGCTGCAGGCGGTTCTCGCTCCATGACATGCCGACTCTGCCGAGATCGGTGACGGGCGCTCCGGCAATGGCACACTGGAAAGGCGAGGGGCTGCGGACCGTGGCTGCAGCGGCTGCGAAGCCGCCATAGGAGTACCCGAAGATGGCCAGGCGGTCCTTTGCGGCGATGCCCTGCTGCGCCAGCCACGCAGCCGCATCGTCATTGTCGTCCTGCATGGTCAGCCCCCACTGCCTGTCACCCGCGAGCCAGTGGTCGCGTCCAAAGCCGGTTGAGCCTCGATACTGGGGGCGGATGACAGCGTAGCCACGCGAGGTGAAGTAAGGCACCCAGCCAGATGCATCCCAGCCGGCATAGTCACGAGCCCATGGGCCACCGTGCGGGTGCACGAGCGCTGGAAGTGGTTCTCCCCCTTCCTTCCAGCCCGCGGGCAGATCAAGGATGGCGGGAATCTTTCGTCCGTCCCGGGCGGTATAGGTGACCCAGCGTTGCTGGCCGATCTGCCTGCCATCGATCCAGGGTCGCTCACTGCCCAGGGTGGTCACCTGTTTGCGGTCGCTGAGTATGTGATAGGTCGTCGGCGTGTCGGCACTGTTGGTGGTAAAGAGCACGCGGGAGAGATCGTCGTTGTAGCCGGTGATGGCGACGTACTTTCCCGGATAGGCCTGTTTCAGGCCGTCGTAGAGGGCCTTCATCTGCGGATCGACATAGATCGCTTCGCGCCGCGGCCCATCCACATAGAAGCCCAGAACCTGATTGAAGTTGCTGGGTTTGCTGCCGAGGATGAGGCCGCTGATCGGATACTGCGGGTGGGCGGCCAGCGGCTCCTTGTCGAAGGTCCGGGTTGTTGGGTCGTACAGGCGGGCCTGCACCTGCTCGGAAAATCTGTCGGTGAGGATGTAGAGCTTGCCGGTCTGGTCATCGATGCCCGCCACGTCCATCGTGTAGCGTTCGCTGAGCTTGGTTGTCAGCGCATCGTGCTTCTCGAACTTTCCGCTTGCCTTGTCCTTGATCAGGATCTGCTGTTCGTACTCGCTCGACCCGGCCGGTTCGATCTGGGTCCTTGTCAGGAGTTCGCCGCTGCGGGGATGGAACAACCCGGGCGTCGAGCGCGCGTCGCCACGGAAGAGCAGCTCGGTCTGTCCGGTCTTGAGATTGAACAGGTAGTAGCCTGCCGAGAACGTTGACTGATTGATCTGTGAAATGATGACCTTGTCAGGGTCCATTGGGAGCGAGTGAACCAGTGACGCGGTTCCCGCCAGTTCCAGGCAGCGTTGTGTCTGTTCGCTGATGCCAAGCTTGCGTGAATTGTCGGCGAATGCTTCATCGAACTTGGTCTGGGAAGTGTCGGTCAGGTAAGCCTTCGATAGGAAAGTCTTGGTGTTTCCCACCGAGTTGCCTTCTCCACAACCGGCCAGCTGCGCGGTGAGTTCCTGGCGGCCGATGACAAGGCTGCGGCCGGCCTTCAATGCGCTGGCGGCGATGAACTTCATGCGGTCGCCGGAGGGCGTGATGGCCACCGGGCCTGCGCCGAGATTGTCCAGGTTCCAGTTGGCGAGCGCGGTGTCACCGTTGTTGCTTCCCGGGGCAGCGATGATCGCAACCAGCTGTTTGCCATCGGGGCTCATGGTGACCGATTGGATGGCGGGAATCTTGGCGAAGTCGTCGACCGGCAGCGGTGTAGCCAGCGCTTGGCCCACGGCCAGGCCCAGCAGCGTAGCAGCACCGCCCACACGGGCGAAGAGGCGTGTGGCTTTCATGTACAGGGCATCCTTGGCAGTTTGACTGGAAGATGACCTGAAGATGAACGAGTGCGCCCGGTTCGTCAACTTTGCGTGAAATCCAACTCTGGCCGGCCCTGGTTGCGTTCCAAAGCAGAAGGCCCCGCTGGAGCGGGGCCTTCTGCAGCACAAGTGGCGTCAGCGGATCAGCGGCCACCGAACTCGTACTTGGCCTGCACGTAGATGGCTCGCCCGTAGGCGTTGTACAGGTAATTGTTGTACGGCTGGCCACTGGTGCCGGCGAAGCTGAAGCGCTGGTTGTCCGGCATCCTGTTGAAGACGTTGTTGACCATCAGCGACAGGGTCAGGTTGTCCAGCGCGCGATAGTTCACGCTCAGGTTGTAGGTGGTGTAGGAGCCCCACTTGCCCGCCTTGTAGCCGGAGCTGTGCACATAGTCGTAGCCATTGCCCAGGTATGCCATGTAGTTCGGCGTCTTGCCGATGTAGTTGGCATACAGGGTAGTGGTCCACTTGTCCTTGGCCCAGCCGATCGAGCCGTCCGCGCGCACCTTTGCGTAAGAGTCGTACACCCACATCGCGTAGGGGTCACGCAGCAGGTCCAGGAACTCATCGCCCGGCTGCGGCTGCAGCTCGCGCTTGAGCATGTCGGTGTAGTTGCCCGAGAACTGCAACGAACCGAAGCGACCCATGTCGTGCACGTACTTGAAGCTGGCGGTCAAAGCTTCCAGGTTCTGGCGCGCAACATTCATCTTCGGGGTGTAGATCTCGTCCAGCACGCCGGATGCATCACGGGTGATCCAGTCGTTGACGTTCTGGCAGCTTGCAGAGGTGTTGTTGGCCTGGTCGTTACGGCAGTAGTACTCGGCCAGCAGCAACTGGTCCGAACTGAGCGTGTCGACCTCGTTCTTGATTTTCCAGTTGTAGTAGTCAACCGACAGCGAGAGGTTATTGATCGGAGCCCACACCACGCCCGCGTTCCAGACGTCGGCGGTGATAGGCTCCAGGTCCGGGTTGCCCGAACGCGTACCGAACACCGATACGCTGTCATACGGGCAGCCAGCGGTGTTGCTCGGGGCATACCCCAACTGGCCGCAACGGTAGTAGTCGGTGGAGCCGTTTGCATAGTAGCCGCTGCGGCCCTGGAAGGCATCGGACAGGGTCGGCGCGCGGAAGGCCGTCCCGTACTTGCCACGGAACAGCAGGCTCTCGATCGGGCGGAACTCGATGCCGATGCTGTAGGTGGACTTGTCGACGGTGTTGCTGCCGATCTTGAAGGCGTCGTAGCGGCCGGATCCGGTCACGGTCAGCATGTCATGCAGCGGCAGGCGCAGTTCGCCTGTCACGGCGTAATTGCTGCGGTGGCCGGCGCCGGAGACCGCCGTGGTGCCCCAGACGCTGCCATCCATCAGGCCCGGATCGGGAGTGTAGTCCCAACCTTCGCTGCCACCCTCAACCACCACCGCCAGGCCGGCGTCGCCACCGGGCAGCTTGAACAGCGAGCCGTTGGTGACCTGGGCCCGGGCCAGGTTCTGCCAGGTACGGCTCTGGCTGTAGCTGTAGCCGGTGAACGTCTGGAAATCACCTGCCGGCAGTGGCGCATAGAACGCTTCCCAGTTCGGGCTGTAGATGTTGTAGCCAGTGCTGGTGGTACCCAGCACCGGGCCCAGCACACGCTGCTCGAAGTAGTCGTTGATCGGATCGTTCCAGCGCACGAAGTTGCGCTCGGTCAGCTTGTACTCGCCACGGGTGAAGCTGACGCTGTAGTCCCAGTTGCCGGCCGTGCCGCGGCCGCCCAGTGTCACCTGGTAGGCCTTGTTGCGGTCGGTGTTCATGATGTCGCGGTAGCCGGCGCCGCCGATGTCTTCCGGGGCGAACACGCGCTGCAGGTTCATGTACTGGCCGCTGGCCTGGTCGTAGAAGCGACCCCAGCCGGACGAGGTGCCCCACCAGGTGTAGTTGGAGCCGGTCGCATACTTGACCTCTTCCAGGCTGTACAGCGCATCGCCAAACAGCTGCAGGTTGTCATTGAGGTCAAAGGTGGCAGAGCTGTAGATCTGTGCGCTTTCCTTGCCGTTCTTGATGGTCTTGTAGCCGGTGCCGTACACCGAGCCGCATGCCTGGCCGGTCGGGCGGGTGCCCAGTACGGTGGTACCGTCGAACTGGCCCGCCACGTTGGCGCAGAGGTTCGGGTCCATCATGGCGTAGCGGTTGTTGGCGGCCGGCAGCAGCACCAGGAAATCGTTGGAAACGTACTGCGGGCTGTAGCCGTCTGGATTGTTGACCTTGGTCAGGTCGCGCTGGTAACCCCAGATCGGGCTGGTCTTTTCGTACTGCACGTTGACCAGCGCGTGGAAGCGGTCATCGACGCCATTGAACCCGTGTGCGCCGCTCAGGCGGAAACTGTTGCCACCGCCTTCGCTGTAGGCACCGCCACGGACGTTGAGAACGCCGCCGTCCATGCGTTCCTTGAGGATGATGTTGACCACGCCGGCAATCGCATCCGAGCCATACAGGGAGGACTGGCCACCCGGCAGGATCTCGATACGCTCCACGATGTCGATGGGAATGCCGCTGATGTTGTTGAACGTATCGCCGCCGTTGTACAGCGCTGGATACGAAAGCATCGGGCGGCCATTGATGAGGTACTTGGTGTAGCCCGGGCTGAGGCCGAACATGCCGGCCGCTTCGGCGCCCTGGGTGAACGAGGCCGAGGTCTGGCCGCCCTGGAGGCCGCCCGTGGACAGTGAGGACTGCTGCAGTACGTCGGCCACACTGGTGAAGCCGCGGGTCTGGATGTCCTCGGCGGTGACGGTCAGGACCGGCGTGTGGTTCTCGATTTCGGTCTGTGGAATCAGCGAGCCGGTGACGGTGACGCGGTCAAGCTGGGTCGGTGCGTTGCCGCTTTGCGCCAGCGCGGTACCGGAGGCGAGCAGGGTTCCAAGCAGGGCGAGGGTCAGTGGGTGGCGCAGCGGCGTGGAGCGATGGCAAGACATGATGGATCCCCGTATGAGCGTTGTCGGCTGGCTGACGTCCTCCCTGACAGCTTTCATGATTTGTTCAGTTGCAATCCATTCAGCTGGACCGTAACACGGCGTTCACGGAGACAAAATAGTCCAGTCACAACAACGGGCTGGCTTTCTCTGAAAAAGTTCTTTTAAATCAATAGCTAAGGCTGCTTGTTTGGGAATGTTTCAAAATGTTGCGCTGCGGAACGTGTTGTTCACTTTTACATTCAATATATAAATCAACAGCTTACGTAATGACTGGCGCGCTAATGAAATATTAACAAATGGTGTGGATGTAGATTCGTGCAGCATTTGTTAAAAAAAGGCCCCGCCGAAGCGGGGCCCGTTGGTCCAGCAGGCGCGTGCTGCTTACTTCCCGCCGAACTCGTACCTGGCCTGCACGTAGACGGCGCGGCCGTAAGGGTTGTAGATGCTGCTGTTATAGGGAGCGCCGACGTTGCCGGCGTAACTGTGTGCCTGACCGTCGGGCATCTTGTTGAACACGTTGTTGACCATCATCGACAGCGTCAGGTTGTCCATCGCCTGATAGTTCACGCTCAGGTTGTAGGTGGTGTATGAGCCCCACTTGCCGGCCTGGTAGCCGGACGGATGCACGTAGTCGTAGCCCTTGCCCAGGTACGCCATGCGGTTTGGCGTCTTGCCGATGTAGTTGAAGTACAACGTGGTAGTCCACTTGTCCTTCGCCCAGCCCACCGCACCGTCGGCACGCACCTTGGCGTACTGGTCGTAGTTCCACATCGCGTACGGGTCGCGCAGCAGGTCCAGATACTCATCGCCCGGTTGCGGCTGCAGCTCGCGCTTGATCATGTTGGTGTAGTTGCTGGAGAACTGCAGCGCGCCGAAGCGGCCGATGTCCTGCACGTACTTGAAGCTGGCCGTTACCGCCTGCAGGTTCTGGCTGGCGATGTTCATCTTGGGCGTGTAGATCTGTTCCAGCTTGCCGGCGCCATCGCGGGTGATCCAGTCGTTTACGTTCTGGCAACTGGCCGAGGTGTTGTTGGTCTGGCCATTACGGCAGTAGTACTCGGCCAGCAGCAACTGGTCGGAGCTGAGCGTATTGACCTCGTTCTTGATCTTCCAGTTGTAGTAGTCCACCGACACCGACAGGTTGTTGATCGGCGCCCACACGATGCCGGCATTCCAGACGTCGGCGGTGATCGCTTCCAGCTCCGGGTTGCCTGACTGCTCGCCGAACACCGATTCATTGGCATAGGGACAACCCACCGTGTCGCTGGGGTTGAAGCCGAGCTGTCCACAGCGGAAGTAGTCGATCGAACCATTGGCGTAGTACCCACTGCGCCCCTGGAACGCGTCGGACAGGCTGGGCGCGCGGAAGGCGGTGCCGTACTTGCCACGGAACAGCAGGCTTTCGATCGGGCGGAACTCGATACCGATGCTGTAGGTCGATTTGTCTACGGTCTTGTCGGCGATCCTGAAGGCGTCGTAACGTCCGGAGGCGGTCACGGTCAGCGACTCCAGCAGCGGCATGCGCAGCTCGCTGGTCACCGCGTAGTTGCTGCGATGGCCGGCACCGGCCACCGAGGTTGTGCCCCACACGCTACCGTCCAGCAGGCGCTGGTCAGGGGTGTACGACCAGCCTTCGCTGCCGGCTTCGGCCACCACGGCCAGTCCGGCATCACCACCAGGCAGCTTGAACAGCGAACCGTTGGTGATCTGCGCGCGGCCCAGGTTCTGCCAGGTGCGGCTCTTGTTGTAGGTGAAGCCGGTGAAGGTCTGGAAATCACCGGCCGGCAGCGGCGAATAGAACGCGCTCCAATTGGGGCTGTAGATGTTGTAGCCGTCGTCGGTGATGCCCAGTACCGGGCCCAGCACGCGGTCTTCGAAGTAGCTGTCGATCTCGTTCGCCCAGCGCGCAAAGCTGCGCTCGGTCAGCTTGTACTCGCCTCGGCTGAAGCTGGCGCTGTAATCCCAGTTGCCGAAGTTGCCACGCCCTCCCAACGTGACCTGGTAGGCCTTGTTGCGATCAGTGCTCATGGTGTCACGGTAGCCGGCGGGACCGATGTCCTCCGGCGCGAACGCGCGCTGCAGGTTCATGTATTCGCCGCTGGCCTGGTCGACGAACGCACCGAAGCCGACATCACTGCCCCAGAACGCGTAGCCCGAACCGGCGTTGTACTGGACCTCCTCCAGGCTGTACAGCGCATCGGCGAACAGCTGGAAGTTGTCGTTGACATCAAAGGACATCGACGAATAGATCTGGCTGCTTTCCTTGCCGTTCTTCAGCGTCTTGTAGCCAGCGCTGAAGGGCGAGCCGCAAGATTCACCGACCGCGCGCGTGCCCAGTACGGTGGTGCCGCCGAACTGGCTGGCCACGTTGGCACAGCGGCTTGGATCCATCATCACGTAGGCGTTCTGCTGGTCCGGCAGGTAGACCAGGAAGTCGTTGGTCGGAACCTGTGGCGTGTAGCCACGGGTGTTGTTCTGCTTCGTCAGGTCGCGCTGGTAACCCCAGATCGGACTGCTCTTCTCGTACTGCACGTTGACCAGCGCATGGAAACGGTCATCGAAGGCGTTGAAGCCATGCGCGCCACTGACTCGGAAATCGTTGCCGCCACCCTCGGTGTAGGCGCCGCCGCGCACGTTCAGTACGCCGCCGTCCATGTGGTCCTTGAGGATGATGTTGACCACGCCGGCGATCGCGTCCGAGCCGTACAGCGACGATTGGCCGCCCGGCAGAATCTCGATGCGCTCGACGATGTCGATCGGGATGCCGCTGAGATTGTTGAAGGTGTCGCTGCCGTTGTAGAGAGCGGGGTAGGACAGCATCGGCCGCCCGTTGATCAGGTACTTGGTGTAGCTCGGGCTGAGGCCGAACATGCCTGAGGCTTCGGCGCCCTGGGTGAACGAAGCTGAGGTCTGGCCGCCCTGCAGACCGCCAGTGGTCAGCGAATTCTGCTGCAGTACTTCGGCCACGCTGGTGAAGCCGCGGGTCTGGATGTCCTCGGCGGTAACAGTCAGGACCGGCGTGTGGTTCTCGATCTGTGTCTGCGGGATCAGTGAGCCGGTGACGGTTACGCGTCCGAGATCGGTGGGCGTGTTTTCCTGGGCGAGCGCGATCGCGCTGCTGCCGGCCAGGATCAGGCCGCTGAGGACGGCGCGGGTGAGCGGGTGACGCGGGAAGCCATTACGAGACATGCGGTACTCCGTGTGGTCGTGAGAAACGCGTTTTCCCTTTCCTGGGAACTCATGGATGGTTCAGCAGCCTTCAAAACCAGAATGGCGGCGTCTTTCGAACGTAACACACGCTTAACCTGATTTGCGCGACTTTGTAATGTGTTGAGCTGGGGCTGGCCTTGAATAATATTTTTCTTTTAAAAAACAATTGGTTGCATTAGTTAGTGGACTTTGCCGAGTCTGGCTGAATGAATGATGAGTAAATAAATGCTGGCTGGCAGCGGAAGTCGCTGTTCCGCGCTGAATATCAATCCAAAAAAAAGGCCCCGCCGAAGCGGGGCCTGGTCCGGAATCAAACCCGGAAAACGACGGGATTACTTGCCGAAGTCGTACTTGGCCTGCACGTACACGGTGCGACCGTAGACGTTGTACAGGTAGTTGTTGAACGGCGTGCCGGAGGTGCCCTGATAGCTGTGGGCCTGCTGTTCGGGCATCTTGTTGAACACGTTGTTGACCATCAGCGACAGGGTCAGGTCATCCTGCGCACGGTAGTTCACGCTCAGGTTGTAGGTGGTGTACGAACCCCACTTGCCTGCCTTGTAGCCCGATGCGGCGTGGGTGTACTCGTAGCCGTTCAGGCCTGCCAGGTAGTTCGGGGTGTGGCCGATGTAGTTCGCGTACAGCGTGGTGGTCCACTTGTCCAGCGACCAGGCCACCGACGCGTCGGAACGGACCTTGGCGTAGCTGTCGTAGTTCCACATCGACTTCGGGTTGCCCAGCAGGTCCTGGAAGTCCTCACCCGGCTGCGCCTGCACTTCACGCTTCAGCATGTTGGTGTAATTGCCCGAGAACTGCAGCGAACCGAAGCGGCCGATGTCCTGCAGGTACTTGAAGCCGACCGTCACGGCCTGCAGGTTCTGGCGGGCCACGTTCATCTTCGGGGTGTACAGCGAGCTCAGGTTGCCGGCCGAATCGCGCACGACCCAGTCGGCCACGTTCTGACAGGTGGCCGAGGAGCCATTCGGCAGGCCGTTGCGGCAGTAGTACTCGGCCAGCAGCAGCTGGTCGGTGCTGGCCGTATCGACTTCGTTCTCGATCTTCCAGTTGTAGTAGTCGGCCGAGATCGACAGGTTCGCCATCGGTGCCCAGACGATACCCGCGTTCCAGACGTCGGCGGTGATCGGCTCCAGGTCCGGGTTGCCGGCACGCTCGGAATAGACCGAGACGCTGTCGGCGTAGCGGCAGGCGTCGGTGTTGCCCGGGGTGTAGCCCAGCTCGCCGCAACGGTAGTAGTCGGTCGAGTTGGCAGCATAGTAGCCGCTGCGACCCTGGAAGGCGTCGGGCAGGGTCGGCGCGCGGAAGGCGGTGCCGTACTTGCCGCGGAACAGCAGGCTTTCGATCGGACGGAACTCCACGCCCACGCTGTAGGTGGCCTTGTCGACGGTGTTGTCGGCGATCTTGAAGGCGTCATAGCGACCGGAAGCGGTCACCGTCAGCGACTCCAGCAGCGGCATGCGCAGTTCGCTGGTCACCGCATAGTTGCTGCGATGGCCGTTGCCGGCAACAGCCGACGAGCCCCACACGTCGCCGTCCAGCAGGCGCTGGTCGGGGCTGTAGTCCCAGCCTTCGCTGCCGCCTTCGACGACCACGGCCAGGCCCGCATCGCCACCCGGCAGCGAGAACAGCGAACCGTTGGTGACCTGCGCGCGAGCCAGGTTCTGCCAGGTGCGGCTGTGGTTGGTGGTGTAACCGGTGAAGCCAGCGAAATCTTCCGGCGAGATCGGCGAGTAGAACGCGCCCCAGTTGGTGTTGTAGATGCCGAAGCCATCCTTGGTGCCCAGCTGCGGGCCGAGCACCTTGTCGGCGAAGTAGCTGTTGATGGCATTGCCGAAGCGCTGGAACTTGCTTTCATCCAGGCGATATTCGCCGCGGGTGAAGCTCAGGCTGTAGTCCCAGTTGCCCACTGCGCCCTTGCCGCCCAGGGTGACCTGGTAGGCACGGCTCTTGTCGTTGTTCAGGATGCTCTTGTAGCCTTCGCCGCCGATGTCTTCCGGAGCAAAGGCGCGCTGCAGGTTGACCAGCTTGCCTGACGCCTGGTCGTAGAAGCCGCCCATGGTGCTCTTGGTGCCCCACCACAGGTAGTTCGAGCCCGAGGTGTACTCGGTCTTTTCCTTGCTGTACAGCACGTCGGCGAACAGCTGGAAGTTGTCGTTCACGTCGAAGGTCATCGACGAATAGAACTGGCCGCTGTCCTTGCCGTTCTTCAGGGTCTTGTAACCGGCGCCGAACACCGAGCCGCAGGACTGGCCGGTCGGGCGGTTGGCCAGCACGGTGGTGCCGCCAAACTGGCCGGCGACATTGGCGCAGTTGCCCGGGTCCATCATGTACAGCGCATTGGTCTTGGCGTCGATGACGGCGAAGTCGTTCGACGGCAGCTGTGCGGTATAGCCGTGGGTGTTGTTCTGCTTGGTCAGGTCACGCTGGTAGCCCCAGATCGGGTTGCTGCTTTCGATCTGCACGTTGACCAGCGCATTGAAGCGGTCGTCCAGCGCCGAGAAGCCGTGCGCGCCACTGATGCGGAAGCTGCTGCCACCGCCTTCGGTGGAGGTGCCGCCACGCACGGACAGGCTGCCGCCTTCCATGTGGTCCTTCAGGATGATGTTGACCACGCCGGCGATCGCGTCCGAACCGTACAGGGAGGACTGGCCGCCCGGCAGGACTTCGATGCGCTCGACGATGTCGATCGGAATGCCGCTGATGTTGTTGAACGCATCGCCGCCGTTGTACAGCGCCGGGTAGGACATCATCGGGCGGCCGTTGATCAGGTACTTGGTGTACCCCGGATTCAGGCCGAACATGCCAGCGGCTTCAGCGCCCTGGGTGAACGAGGCGGAGGTCTGGCCACCCTGGATGCCGCCGGTGGTCAGCGAAGACTGCTGCAGCACTTCGGCGACGCTGTTGAAGCCGCGCGACTGGATGGCTTCAGCGCTGATGGTCATGACCGGGGTCTGGGTCTCAACCTGGGTCTGCGGGATCAGCGAACCGGTGACGGTGATCTTGTCCAGGTTGGTGGCCTTGTCCTGGGCCATTGCCGGCGAGGCGGCGACCAGGGCGGAAATCAAGGCGACGGCGAGGGTGTTGCGACGTGCGGAATTGCGAAGGTCTTTCATGTAGTTCCGTTCAAAGAGCAAATACAAATACGGCACTGCGCATGCGCCATCGTGCGTGCAATGAAACAGCGACGCAGCCCAAAACCAGTGCTTAGCGAACGTAACATGAACTTAACAACCTGTGCACGAATCTGTAGCAATCCTGAATTTCAGTCAGCTTGTGTCCAGCTTGTATGATGCTGGGTTATTCCCCCTGACCCGCCGGTGCTAGTTGTGAACAGTTCTCCCCGCCGTCCCCATGCAAGCCAGGTCCAGAAGGGACTCACGCCGCATGCCCGCATCCGCAACGTGATCGCGGTTGGTTCGGGCAAGGGCGGCGTCGGCAAGTCGACCACCGCAGTCAATCTGGCCGTGGCGCTGCAGCAGCTCGGCGCACGCGTGGGCGTGCTTGACGCGGACATCTATGGGCCGAGCGTACCGGCCATGCTGGGCCTGTCCGGTCGTCCGGAAAGCCCTGACAACAAGAGCATCGAGCCGCTGCGCGCGTTCGGCGTGGACACCATGTCGATCGGCTACCTGATCGAAGAGGATACGCCGATGATCTGGCGTGGGCCGATGGCCACCTCGGCGATGACCCAGCTGTTCAATGACACGCTGTGGGATGACCTGGATTTCCTGCTGATCGACCTGCCGCCGGGCACCGGTGACATCCAGCTGACCCTGACCCAGAAGATTCCGCTGGCCGGTGCGGTGATCGTTACCACGCCGCAAGACATCGCCACGCTGGATGCGAAGAAGGCGCTGAAGATGTTCGAGAAGGTGGAGGTGCCGGTGCTGGGTATCGTCGAGAACATGGCGGTACATACCTGCAGCAGCTGCGGGCATGTCGAGCACCTGTTCGGCGAGGGCGGCGGCGAGCGCATGGCCGCGCAGTATGGTGTGCCGTTGCTGGGTTCGCTGCCGCTGCAGATCGGCATCCGCGAGCAGGGGGATGCTGGCACTCCGATCACCGTGGCGCAGCCCGATTCGGTGCCAGCCCAGGCCTACCGCCATGCCGCCCAGCGCCTGATCGAGGAAGTGGGCAAGCGCCCGCGTGCCTCCATTCCGATTCTCTCTTCGCTGCTGTAGGTGCCAGGGCAGGGCCGCCGGCGACGCCCGGCCCCCTGCTAGAATCCACGCGCCCCCTCGTACCCAGGACAAAGCATGAGCATCAAGAGTGACCGTTGGATCCGCCGCATGTCCGAGCAGCACGGCATGATCGAGCCGTTCGAGGCCGGGCAGGTCAAGCAGGCCAATGGCGAGCGCATCGTCAGCTACGGCACCTCCAGCTACGGGTACGACGTCCGTTGCTCGCGCGAGTTCAAGGTGTTCACCAACATCAACTCGACGATTGTCGATCCCAAGCATTTCGATTCGGGCAGCTTCGTCGACATCACGGCCGATGAGTGCATCATCCCGCCGAACAGCTTCGCCCTGGCGCGTACCGTGGAGTACTTCCGCATCCCGCGCGACACCCTGGTGGTGTGCCTGGGCAAGAGCACCTACGCGCGCTGCGGCATCATCGTCAACGTGACCCCGTTGGAACCGGAGTGGGAAGGCCACGTCACCCTGGAATTCAGCAACACCACGCCGCTGCCGGCCCGCATCTATGCCAACGAAGGCGTGGCGCAGATGCTGTTCTTCCAGGCCGCGGCCGATGACATCTGCGAGACGTCGTACCGCGATCGTGGCGGCAAGTACCAGGGCCAGACCGGCGTGACCCTGCCGCGGACCTGACCGCCCGCGTCATCGCATGACGAAAGCGCCGGGCCGTGCCCGGCGTTTTCGCATGGTCCACGCGGTGCGTTCGCCGGGCACGACCCGGCGCTACGTCATTTGCCGCGACCGAACAGCATCGCAATGCCCACGCCCACCAGTGCCACCGGCCACCAGGTCAGCAGCAGCTTGGACAGGTTCAGGTGCGTCCAGCCGAGGTTGCTGGCGAGCATGAACAGGCCGATCAGGATCAGCAGGATGGCGGCAACGAGGTTGAATCGCATCGGGTCGGGCAAGGCTCAGGAACGGGCTGGATATCCTAGCCGTTCCTTCCAGTAGGCGACATGCTGGTCCAGCGCCGCAGGCTCGTAGCGGTGCGCCGGGCCGCTGCCCCAGACCGGGCCGGGCCAGGCCGGATCGCCGTCATGGCGGCCGATCACATGGAAGTGCAGCTGGCGCACGATGTTGCCCAGCGCGCCGATATTGATCTTCTCCACGCCGTCGTGGCCCTTCAGGGCCTTGCAGGCGCGGTTGAGCTCGGTGCGCAGCTTGTCCTGCTGCTCGCCGTCCAGCTCGATCCACTCGGTCACCCCGGCCAGGCGTGGTACCAGCACCAGCCAGGGGAATCGTTCGTCGTTCATCAGCCGCACTTGCGACAACGGTCCTTCCGCCACCAGCACGCTATCGGTGGCCAGGCGTGAATCGAGTTCGAATTCGCTCATCCAAGATGCTCCGAGAAGAAGTCCAGGGTGCGTTGCAGCGCCAGGGCGGCGCTGTCTGGATCATACGCATGTCCGACCTCGCGGTTGAAGGCGTGGTCGGCCGGATAGACGAAAGTGGCCATCTGCGGCAGCTTGTCGCGGTGGGCCTGGACGGCCTCCGGCGGGATGCTCCTGTCCTGGGTGCCGAAGTGGAAGATCACCGGCGCCTTGGGTGTCTCATCGAGGAACTGGACGTTGCGTGCGCCGTAGTAGCTGACCGACGGCAGCCCGAGCCGCAGCGCCGACAGCATCGCCACCGTGCCGCCCCAGCAGTAGCCGACGGTGCCGACCTTGCCGTAGGGGGCCAGCCGGGTGGCCGCCGCGCGGACCACTTCCAGCGCCTTCTCCATGCCCAGCGCGCTGACCCTTTCCAGGCCCTGCTTCACGCCGTCGGCGTCGTAGGGCAGCGCATCCGGGTCGGCATCGGGTCCATCGACCAGGTCGAAGAACGAAGGAGCCAGCACCGCATAGCCCTCGGCGGCGAAGCGCTCGGCCACGCCGCGGATGTGCGGGTTGGCGCCAAAAATTTCCTGCACCACCACCAGCCCGCCTCGCGCGGTGCCCTCGGGGAGTGCCTGCCACGCCCGTACCGCGCCGTGGTGCGTATCCAGGGTGATCCATTCGTTCATCGCGGCTGACTCGCTTTGGAAACTGAAACCCGATTATCCGTTGCGCGTCAGTGCACGTCATGTCGGCAGTTGGGCCGGATCGGTGATCTCCAGCTGCCTGGCGTCTCCAGCTATCTGCGGGCAGGGTTGGAAACCATGGCCTAGGGTGGTTAGATGGCGGGGCACCACTGCGCTTGATCGTAGTTGGCGCCGCACGTGCGTTTTTTCGTCAAATTAACGGAGTGATTGATGAAGAGCATGATCGTGATGGCAGTAATGGGCATTTCATTGCTTGCGGTGATGGGGCCTGCCAAGGCTGCGGATCCTTATCCGAGGTGCACCGCGTGCTCCAGGGGCTGGGCCGAGTGTGTAGCAAACAACGGTGCTGATCACCCGATCTGTCAGCACAAGCAACTCGTATGCGATCAGATCTGCGCATGGGAGATCCCGGTAGTGGGCATCCCATCTGCCTTGGACGCGGGCGGGCGCGAGGCTCCGACAGGCAGGCTGGAGCTTGCTGTGGCGATGGCCAAGCGATTGTCCAGCTCCTGAGGTACAAGGGGCCGAACGACGGCCCCTTCCTCGGGGCGCGTCTCAGGGCGCGGGACGATAGCGGCGAGCCATCAGGCCAGCCCGGTATCCTCACTGGGGCGGCTGGCCGTTCAGAGCGCCGCCGCCAACCCCGGTATACTGGCGCCCTTTCAGGCCCCGGCCCCCAGGAACCCCTGCCATGCCGGCAGGGGCCCAGGCCCCCAGAGTCCCGCGATTCCATGTCCCAGCTGAACCCCAAAGTCGGCTTCGTCAGCCTTGGCTGCCCGAAGGCCCTTGTCGATTCCGAGCGCATCCTTACCCAGCTCCGCTCGGAAGGCTACGACATCGTCCCGTCCTACGATTCGGCCGACGTGGTGGTGGTCAACACCTGCGGCTTCATCGATTCGGCGGTGACCGAGTCGCTGGACGCGATCGGCGAGGCGATGAACCAGAACGGCAAGGTGATCGTCACCGGTTGCCTGGGCAAGCGCCCGGAGCAGATCCGCGAGGCCTACCCGAACGTGCTGGCGGTGTCCGGCCCGCAGGACTACCAGAGCGTGATGGAAGCGGTGCATGAAGCACTGCCGCCCAAGCACGATCCGTTCGTGGACCTGGTGCCTGACTACGGCATCAAGCTGACCCCGCGCCACTACGCTTACCTGAAGATTTCCGAAGGCTGCAACCACGCGTGCAGCTTCTGCATCATCCCGTCGATGCGCGGCAAGCTGGTCTCGCGCCCGGTGGACGAGGTGCTGCGTGAGGCCGAGCGCCTGGTGCGTGGCGGCGTGCGCGAGCTGCTGGTGGTTTCGCAGGACACCTCGGCCTACGGTGTGGACGTGAGGTACGCCGAAAAGATGTGGCGCAACAAGGCCTACCAGACCCGCCTGAAGGCGCTGTGCGAAGGCCTGTCGGAGCTGGATGCGTGGGTGCGCATGCACTACGTCTACCCGTATCCGCACGTGGACGAGGTGGTGCCGCTGATGGCCGAGAACCGCATCCTGCCGTACCTGGACATCCCGTTCCAGCATGCCAGCCCGCGCATCCTGCGCCTGATGAAGCGCCCCGGCGCAGTCGAAAAGACCCTGGAGCGCGTGCAGAACTGGCGCCGCATCGCGCCGGACATTACCGTGCGTTCCACCTTCATCGTCGGCTTCCCGGGCGAGACAGAGGCCGAGTTCGAAGAGCTGCTGTCGTTCCTGGACGAAGCGCAGCTGGATCGCGTGGGCGCGTTCGCCTATTCGCCGGTAGAGGGCGCCACCGCCAATGACCTGCCCAACGCTGTGCCGGAAGAAGTAAAGCAGGAACGCCTGGCCCGTTTCATGGAGAAGCAGGCGCAGATTTCCGCCGCGCGCCTGGAAGCCAAGATCGGGAGCGTGCAGCAGTGCCTGGTCGATGCCATCGAAGGCGATATCGCCGTGGCCCGCTCCAGGGCCGATGCGCCGGAGATCGACGGCCTGGTGCATATCCAGAACGCCGATCAGGTGCCGCTGCGGGTGGGCGAGTTCGTCGACGTGGAAATCACCGAGAGCGACGAGCACGACCTGTACGGCGATGCGCTGCCGGCCAATGCCCGCCCGGCGTTCGACCTCAAGGTACTGTGATCGCAACGGCCGCCGCCGGTGACGGCAGCGGTGTCCGGCGCTTCGTGCCGCCGCCGCGTGCGGCGGTCGATCCGCAGGTGTTCGCGCATCCGTTGTTTGCCGGATTGCAGGATTTCCGGGATCTGCTGCTCGGCCCTCGCTGGCCGTCCATCGCTGCACTTGATGCGCGCCTGCCATTGCCCGGGAAGCGCCTGGTTGAACAGGACGCCGCGCTGCTGGCCGATGGCCTGCACTACGAAGCCCGCATCGCGCAGGGGCGCATCGCCACCCGCGCAGACAACTGGCACGACCTGTTCAATGCGCTGGTCTGGGCCTCATGCCCACAGCTGAAGCGTGCGCTCAATGTGCAGCAGTGCGGGCATATCGAGGCCATGCCGCCTGGCCAGCGCAACCGCGCGCAGGCCGCGTTGACCCAGTTCGACGAAACCGGTGTGATCGTGCGCGTGCGCGATGACTCACTGCGGGCTGCCTGGGATGCACACGACTGGCCCGCGTTGTTTGACCCGGTGAACTGGCAGAGCGATGACATCGCCATCACCGCGGTATTCGGGCATGCGCTGATGGAACAGGCACTGCTGCCGGGGCGATTGCTGGTCGGCAAGTGCGTGGTGGTGCACAGCGATGCCGATGCGGCCTGCGTTGACGCGGTGGCCGTGGCCATCGCCGAGGGCAGGGCGGTGACCGATCCCTTGCAGCTGCGTCCGCTGCCGTTGGCTGGAATCCCGGGGTGGCACGAGGGACAGGATGCCGCCTTCTATCGCAATGCCGACTACTTCCGCCCGCTGCGTGCCGGCCGCGCGTACCCGCCGCCATTGCACGGGGCCATGTAGAGTCGACTGTCAGTCGACTGCTCTTCGTTCCGAGGCCGTGAACGCCTGACAGATGGCTTTGGCGAGTCATCAACCGCGATGAAGATCGCGGTGCGTTTGCCGTCCCGCTGTGGAGGTTTGTGCCGCGCTTCGCGCGGTAGTCGACTGACAGGCGACTCTACACCGTCTCGTATTCCACGCCGATCACCGCAAAGGTGAACCGCCCGCCGGGCAGCTCCACCGAAAACTCGTCATCCAGCCGCTTCTTCAGCAGCGCACGCGCCAGCGGCGAATCGATGCTGATCCAGCCCAGGCCTGCGTCGGTCTCGTCCGGGCCGACAATGCGGTAGCGGCTGGTGTCGCCACTGTCCACGTTCTCCAGCTCCACCCACGCGCCGAAGAACACCGCCAGCGGATCGGTTGGCGTAGTGTCGACCACGCGCAGTGATTCCAGCCGCTTGGTCAGGTAGCGCACGCGGCGGTCGATCTCGCCCAGCTGCTTCTTGCGGTAGGTGTACTCGGCATTTTCCGAACGGTCGCCTTCTGCGGCGGCTGCGGCCAGTGCTTTCACCACTTCGGGCCGCCGTACCCGCCACAGGTCATCCAGTTCGGCCTTCAGCCGAGCGTGGCCGGAGGCGGTGATCAGGGCAGTGCTCTTTTCTGCAGGGGGACGCCAGCGCGACATGCAATACGACTTCTTTTCCGGAGGACGAGCGGAGGGTGGGGTCAGACTCCGCTTCCGCGGGAAGGGCTCTGACCCCAGCAGCGGCGGATCAGATCAGCGCTTGCCGCCGAAGATGCCGCCCAGCAGGCCGCGCACGATCTGGTTGCCCAGCTTGGTGCCGACCGTGCGCGTGGTCTGCTTGGCCATGGTCTCGATCATGCCCTGGCGGCGCTTGGTGCCGAAAATCGCATCCTTGATCGCCTGGCCGAAACCGCCTTCCTGCGCATCGTCCTGTTCGCGGCTGCGCGCGGCTGGCGCCTGCGCCTGCTCGACGCTCTTCTGTGCGCGCTGGGCCAGCAGTTCGGCCGCCGATTCGCGGTTGATCGCGGTGTCGTAGCGACTGCCGACCGGGCTGCCGGCACGCACCTGGGCGCGCTCGGCTTCGGTGATCGGCCCCATCCGGCAGCGTGGCGGCGCGATCATCGTCTGCTGCACCGGCATCGGCACGCCCTTGTCCTGCAGCGTGGAAACCAAGGCCTCACCGGTGCCGAGCTGGCTCAGTACCTTGGCCACGTCCAGCTTCGGGTTCGGCACGAACGTCTCGGCCGCGGTCTTCACCGCTTTCTGGTCGCGCGGGGTGAACGCCCGCAGCGCGTGCTGCACGCGGTTGCCGAGCTGGCCGAGGATGTTGCCCGGCACGTCGTCGGGGAACTGCGAGCAGAAGTACACGCCCACGCCCTTGGAGCGGATCAGGCGCACCACCTGCTCGATGCGCTGCACCAGCGACGGCGGTGCGTCGTCGAACAGCAGGTGGGCCTCGTCGAAGATGAAGACCAGCTTCGGCTTGTCCAGGTCGCCCACCTCCGGCAGTTGTTCGAACAGCTCCGACAGCAGCCACAGCAGGAAGGTGGAATAGAGCTTGGGCTTGAGCACGAGCTGGTCGGCGGCGAGGATGCCGATCATGCCGCGGCCGTCGTGATTGACCCGCATGATGTCGGCCAGTTCCAGGGCCGGCTCACCGAAGAAGTTCTCGCCGCCATCCTGCGCCAGGCGCAGCACCGACCGCTGGATCGCAGCGATCGACTGCGCGCTGACCAGGCCGTACTCGGTGGAGATGTCCTTGCGCTCCTCGGCCACCAGGCCAAGCAGGGCGCGCAGATCGTCCATGTCCAGCAGCAGCAGGCCACGGTCGTCGGCCAGCTTGAACACGATGTCGAGCACGCCGGACTGGGTGTCGTTCAACTCGAGGATGCGCGCCAGCAGGGTCGGGCCCATCTCGCTGACCGTGGTGCGCACCGGATGCCCGAGCTTGCCGTACAGGTCCCAGAAAATGGTCGGGCTGGCGGCCGGTGCGTAGTCGGCCACGCCGATCTCGGCGGCGCGCTTGAGCAGGTTCTCCGCGCCGGTGCCTGGCACGGCCAGGCCGGACACGTCGCCCTTCACGTCGGCGAGGAATACGGGTACGCCCAGTCGCGAAAAGCCTTCGGCCAGGGTCATCAGGGTCACGGTCTTGCCGGTGCCGGTGGCGCCGGCCACCAGGCCGTGGCGGTTGCCGAGTTTCGGCAGCAGGGTGACGGCCACATCGTCGGTGATGCCTTTGCCGAGCAGAATCGGATCCATGGTCCAGCCCTTGTGGTGAATAGCCCAATGTTAACCGCCGGCGGTGACGGTCCGAAGGTCGGCTTGCCCGGACCTTGGCGGCGCCGCTACTCTGCCTGCCTGTTTCGCACACAGTGCCATCAATGCCCGTTCCTGTCCTGATTTCCCGCGGTTGGCCGCTGCTGGCCCTGGCCGGCCTGGTTTCCCTGGCGCCCGACGCCCATGCGCAGCGGGTCTCGGCCCGGGACAAGGCGAAGGTGGATGCGCTGCAGCAGCGCATGACCGTCGCCGAGAAGCGCTACAGCGATGCGCTGCTGCTGGTCGCCAATGCCGACCCCAAGGGCAGCAACGAGGCCGACGCGGCGCTGGAGGACATGGAAGACGTTCTCAACGACTGCGTGAAGCAGAAGGGCTGCCAGATGGGCACGCTGCTGGCCAGCTACAAGCGCCTGCTCAAGCACGACGCCGATGCGGCGGGCAGCGATGAGGTAGCCGACGAGGGCGGTGACCGGCTGGAAGCCGACCCCGACCATATCGGCCCGCTTACCGCCGACGTGCCGGAGGCGGCCCGCGCCGCTGCACTGCTCAACGACAAGCGGCACGCCTTCGACAGCATGGTCGAATACAACCCGGCCGTGCAGGCGGGCATCCGCCGCTGGCTGACCGACATGCGCCCGGCGCTGCTGACCAGCTACGAGAACTACCAGAACCTGCGTGCGGTGATGTGGCCGGAGTGGGAAAAGCGCGGCCTGCCCGAGGCGCTGCTGTTCGGCATCATGGCCAAGGAGTCCAATGGCCGCGTGCATGCCTCCTCGCGCGCCGGCGCCGCCGGCCTGATGCAGTTCATGCCGGCTACCGGCCGCCGCTTCGGCCTTGGCCCGGATGGCACCGGCTTCGACACCCGCTTCGACGCGCGCAGCGCCGCCGAGGCCAGCGCCAGCTATCTCAACGAGCGCCTGCGCGAACTGAACAACAACGTGGAAATGTCGGTGGCCGCCTACAACGGTGGTGAAGGCCGTGCCGCGCGCGTGTTCAAGCAGAGTGCGGGCCAGAGCTTCTGGACCGACAGTGTCTACAACCAGTTCCCCGGCGAGACCAAGGACTATGTGCCGATGGTGATCGCGGCGGCCTGGATCTTCCTGCACCCGCAGCAGTACGGCGTGGAATTCCCGAAGATCAGCGCGCAGCCGGCCACGCTGCGCCTGGCCAAGTCCACCACCATCTACGAACTGACCATCTGCCTGGGCAGCCACGGCACCCGCGATGGCTACATGCGCGCGCTGCGCAACCTCAACCCGCGCTATGAAGCCGACGGCTGGATTCCGGCCGGCACGCTGATCAACGCCACCACCCGCATCGCCGGCCTGTACCAGCGCAACTGCGTCAGCGGCCCGCGTGCCGACCTGGCCCGTACCCTGATCACCGCCGACCTGAACGCGGCGATCAAGCGCCCGGCCGCCGCCAGCTACACCGGCAGCGTGGCCGTGGGCGGCGTGGTGCCGGTGGCCGACGCCGCAGCCTCCACCAGCGTGCCGACCACCCCGGTCGCTCCGGTGGCCGCGCCGCGCCCGGCCGCACGGCCAAAGCCGCCGCGCAGCCACAAGGTGGGCCGGGGTGAAACCCTGGGCGCCATTGCCGCGAAGTTCCAGTGCGATGTGCCGACCCTGGCCCGCGCCAACGGCCTGAAGGCCCCGGCCTACAGCCTGCGCCAGGGCCAGACGCTGAAGCTGCAGGGCTGCGACAAGTAATTCCCACGACCGCTGGAATCTGCAATGGACCTCGAAGACACCCGCAACCTGTTCGCCAACCTCCGCGAAAACACCGACTGGGACATCAAGGGCCCGTTGCTGTGGGGGTACTTCTTCGTGCACTCCACCGCTGAGCCGCTGCAGGCGCTGGCAGAGCACCTGCAGGCGGAGGGCTATACCTTCGTGGAATTGTTCGAGCAGGAGCCGGAAGAGGGCGACGCGCCGTTCCACGTGCTGCATGTAGAGCGCGTGGAGATCCACGACGAAGCCTCGCTGGACCGCCGCAACCAGGAATTCGCAGCGCTGGCCGCGGAGAAGGGCGTGGAAGACTACGACGGCATGGACGTCGGTCCGGCCCCGGTCCTGCAGTAACGCGCGTACCGGTAGTGCCGGCCGCTGGCCGGCAATGCCCGACGCGTTGGATCAACGGAGATGCCGGCCAGCGGCCGGCACTACCGAAGCCTCAGCGCAGCTTCGCCAGCGCCTGGCCCAGCTGCACCGGGCTTTCAGCGGCCAGCTGCGGGGCGAACTCAGCCACGCCCGGCGGCAGCAGCACGATCACGGTCGAACCGTAGTTGAAGCGCGCCATCTCGGCGAAGCGCTCCAGCCTGATGCCCTGGCCGCGGTAGTCCTTGCGCGTGATGCGGTCGCCATAATGCGGAATTTCCTCGCCGCTCCACACGGTTTCGACGCCCGATACCAGCAACGCACCCACCATCACGCTGACCATCGGGCCGAAGCTGGTGTCGAAGTGGCAGACCAGGCGCTCGTTGCGGGCGAACAGGCGCGGCACGCCGTTCACTGCGGCCGGGCCGACGCTGAACAGGCGGCCCGGCACGTGCACGGTCTCGCGCAGGGTGCCGGTCCACGGCATGTGCACGCGGTGGTAGTCGCGCGGCGACAGGTACACGGTCGCGTACAGGCCGTCGTTGTACGGTTTGGCATCCTCGTCACTGCCCAGCAGTTCGGCGGCGGTGAACGATTGGCCCTTGGCCTGGAAGATGCGGCCGGCCTCGATCCTGCCGAGCTGGCTGATGCGGCCGTCGGCCGGCATCACCAGGCTGCGCGGATCGGCGTCGGCCACGCGCGCGCCCGGCTTCAGCGCGCGGGTGAAGAACTGGTTGAAGGTCGCATAGCTGCGCGGGTCCGGGTTGGCCGCTTCGTCCAGGTTCACGTTGAACTTGCGGGTGACCGTGTCGATCAGCCAGCGCGACACGCGCGGATCGTCCGAGTACGCCAGCGAACGCGCCATCGAAGACAGCAGGCGGTGGGGCAGGGCGTACGTCAGGGCGGTGGTGAGGCTCATGGGGCGGTTTTCTCGGTCAGCTTCTGCAGGTCGCGGGCGATCGCCGGCGCGTTGAACGGGGGCCGTACCAGGCCGGCAAGGCGGCCCTGCGGGTCGAGCACGGCCAGGCTGGCTGAGTGCTCGACGGTGTAATCCTCGGGGTTCTCGTCGAAGTGCTTGCCCGGCACCTTCTGGAACACGAAACCGAGCGAGGTGGCGAAGCGCTCCAGCGACGGGATATCGGCGGTGGCGGCCAGGGTGTCCTTGTGGAAGCCGTGCACGTACTCGCCGAGCCGGGTGGCGCTGTCACGATCCGGGTCGACCGAGATGAACAGCACGCGCGGGCGCAGGCTGTCGGGCAGGGCCTCCCACTGGTTCTGCGCGCCGGCCAGCTCGGCCAGGGTGGTCGGGCAGACGTCCGGGCAGAAGGTGAAGCCCAGGAACACCAGCGTCCAGTGGCCCTTCAGCTCGCCCGGTATCAGGCGGGTGCCGTCGGACTGGGCCAGGTTGAAGTCGGGCAGTTCGCGCGGCTGCGGGTACAGCGTGATCGCTTCGGTGGCCGGGGCATTGGCCGGCGGCTTCGGCGCAAACACCTGCTGGGCGGCCAGCAGGCCCAGGCCCGCCGCCAGGGCGATCAGCAGGATGATGCCGGCATTGCGATTGAACATGGGTGCCCCCGCGCGAAGTGGGCTCCATCATACCGGGTGAGGCCGGATCGTTTCCGCCGCAACGGATGCTGCCGCGGGCGCCAGCCCCTATAATCGGGGCCCACTTTGCCCGCAGTACCGCCATGACCGCTGAAACGGCCGCCGAACTCCACACGATCATCGATCTGATCCGCTACGGCACCAGCCGTTTCAACGAAGCCGGGCTGACCTTCGGTCACAGCTACGACAATGCGCTGGACGAGGCCACCCAGCTGGTGCTGCACAGCCTGCACCTGCCGCACGATCTGGGCCCGGCCTATGGCCAGGCGCGCCTGCTGCAGGCCGAAAAGCTGCGCGTGCTGGAACTGTTCCAGCGTCGAATCGATGAACGCATCCCGGCCGCCTACCTGACCGGTGAGGCCTGGTTCGCCGGCCTGAGCTTCAAGAGCGACAAGCGCGCGCTGGTGCCGCGTTCGCCGATCGCCGAACTGATCGAATGCGGCTTCGAGCCGTGGCTGGCCGGCCGCGATGTCAGCCGTGCGCTGGACCTGTGCACCGGTTCGGGTTGCATCGCCATCGCCATGGGCCACTACTACCCGAACTGGGAAGTGGATGGCGTCGACCTGAGTGACGAAGCACTGTCGCTGGCCGAGGAAAACAAGGAACGCCTGCAGGCGCACAACGTCACCCTGATCAAGTCGGACCTGTTCAACGGCCTGACCGGCCGCCACTACGACCTGATCGTCACCAACCCCCCGTACGTCACCAACGACGAGACCGACGCCCTGCCGCAGGAATACTCCTACGAGCCGGAGATGGGCCTGCGTGCCGGCGACGACGGCCTGGACCTGGTGCTGAAGATCCTGCGTGACGCGCCGCTGCACCTGAGCGAGGACGGCCTGCTGATCTGCGAAGTGGGCGAATCCGAGCAGCACCTGATCAAGCTGCTGCCGGAAGTCGATTTTTCCTGGATCGAGTTCAAGGTCGGCCAGATGGGCATCTTCGCGGTCGAATGCCGCGAGCTGATCGCCCACAGCGCACGCATCACCGAACTGGCGGCGCAGCGCCCGTGAGCTCCAATTCGTTCGGCAAGCTGTTCACCGTCACCACGTTCGGCGAGTCGCACGGGCCGGCCATCGGCTGCGTGATCGATGGCTGCCCTCCGGGGCTGGCGCTGGACGCGGCCGAATTCGCCCACGACCTGCAGCGCCGTGCCACCGGCAAGAGCCGGCACACTTCCGCGCGGCGCGAGGCCGACGAGGTCGAGATCCTCTCTGGCGTGTACGAGGGCCTGACCACCGGCACCCCGATCGCGCTGCTGATCCGCAACACCGACCAGCGCAGCAAGGACTACGCCAACATCGGCCAGCAGTTCCGGCCGGGCCATGCCGACTACAGCTACTGGCACAAGTACGGCATCCGTGACCCGCGCGGTGGCGGCCGTTCCTCGGCGCGCGAAACCACCATGCGCGTAGCCGCCGGGGTGGTCGCCAAGAAGTGGCTGGCCGAGCGCTTCGGCGTGACCGTGCGCGGCTACCTGTCGCAGCTGGGCGACATCACCCCGGCCGGTTTCGACTGGTCGGCGGTGGAAGACAATCCGTTCTTCTGGCCGCACGCCGCACAGGTGCCGGAACTGGAGGCGTACATGGATGCGCTGCGCAAGTCCGGTGATTCGGTCGGTGCGCGCGTGGACGTGGTGGCCGACAACGTGCCACCGGGCTGGGGCGAGCCGATCTACGGCAAGCTCGATGGCGAACTGGCTGCCGCGCTGATGAGCATCAACGCGGTGAAAGGCGTGGAGATCGGTGACGGTTTTGCCAGCGCTGCACAGAAGGGCACCGAACACCGTGACCTGCTGACCCCGCAGGGCTTCGTCAGCAACCACGCCGGCGGCATCCTTGGTGGCATTTCCACCGGCCAGCCGGTGGTTGCGTCGATGGTGTTGAAGCCGACCTCCAGCCTGCGCCTGCCGGGCCCGTCGCTGGACACCGCCGGCAACGTGGTCGAGGTGGTCACCACCGGTCGCCACGATCCCTGCGTCGGCATCCGCGCCACCCCGATCGCCGAGGCGATGGTGGCGATGGTGCTGATGGACCAGGCGCTGCGCCATCGCGCGCAGTGCGGCGATGTCGGCACGATCACCCCGCGCATTCCCGGGCAGATCGATGGCTGACACGCGGCCGACCGTGTGGGTGAGCCAGCCGCTGATCGACGCGGCCATCGCGCCGCTGCGCGATCGCGTGCAGCTGCGCAGCACCGATGCGGTCACCGCCTGGTCGCCCGAGCAGGTCGCCGAACAACTGGCCAGCGCCGACGGCGCGATCATCACGCTCAACGAGCGCATCGGCGCGGCCCAGGTGGCCGGCGCCGCGCAGCTGCAGGTGATCGCCAATGTCGGGGTGGGCTACAACAACCTGGATGTGGACGCGCTCAGCGCGGCCGGCATCCTGGCCAGCAACACGCCGGACGTCCTGACCGAAACCACCGCCGATCTCGGTTTCGCCCTGCTGATGGCCACCGCGCGCCGCATTACCGAGTCCGAGCGCTGGCTGCGCGAAGGGCAGTGGCAGCAGTGGTCGTTCCAGACCATGCTCGGTGCCGATATCCACGGCAGCACGTTGGGCATCCTTGGCATGGGCCGCATCGGCCAGGGCATCGCCCGTCGCGGCGCGCACGGTTTCGGCATGAAGGTGCTGTACCACAACCGTTCGCAGCTGCCGGCGGCGACCGAGGCGGAATTGGGCGCGACCTATGTGGATCTGGATGCGCTGCTGGCACAGTCCGACCACCTGCTGCTGGTGCTGCCGTACACGCCGGCCTCGCATCATCTGATCGATGCCGCCGCACTCGCGAAGATGAAGCCGTCGGCGACGCTGGTGAATATCGCCCGCGGTGGCCTGGTCGATGAGATCGCGCTGGCCGACGCGCTGGCCAACGGTCGCCTGGCTGCGGCGGGCCTGGATGTGTACGAAGGCGAGCCAACGGTACGCCCGGAACTGCTGGCGCTGCGCAACGTCGTGCTCACTCCGCACATCGGCAGCGCCTCGCTGGCCACGCGCACGGCGATGGTACAGCTGGCCGTGGATAATCTGCTTGCCGGGCTCGGCCTGGACGGCGGCCCGTCGCGCATGCCGAGCGCGATCAACGCTGATGCGGCGATGGCCGCGCGCGTGACGCTGGGCAAAAAAACCGGGAAACGATAGGGAACCTCCGCGCGCCCCGCTTGAGGAGGTTCCCCGAACCCAGCTGTCGTGCGTGTTTTTCCCCATTCCCGTTTTCGTGAGAGTTCCTCCATGAGCAATGCACAGCGCAGTTTCCACGTCGCCGTCGTCGGTGCCACCGGCGCCGTCGGCGAGACCATGTTGTCGATCCTGGCCGAGCGTGATTTCCCGGTCGGCACCCTGAGCGTTCTCGCCTCCGAGCGTTCGGCCGGCGGCGAGATCGAGTTCAACGGCCAGAAGGTCAAGGTCCAGGACCTGGCCACCTTCGATCCCACCGGCGTCGAGATCGCCCTGTTCTCGGCCGGTGGCAGCGTGTCCAAGGAATACGCACCGAAGTTCGCCGCAGCAGGCGCGGTGGTGATCGACAACTCCTCGGCCTTCCGTTACGACGATGACGTGCCGCTGGTGGTGTCCGAGGTCAACCCGGAACAGGTCGCCAACCGTCCGCGCGGCATCATCGCCAACCCGAACTGCTCGACCATGCAGATGCTGGTGGCGCTGGCACCGCTTCACCGCAAGTACGGCATCGAGCGCATCAACGTCTCCACCTACCAGTCGGTGTCCGGCGGCGGCCGCTCGGCGATGGAGGAACTGGGCAAGCAGACCGGCCAGCTGCTCAGCTTCCAGGAGATCGATCCGCAGCGTTTCCCGGTGCAGATCGCCTTCAACCTGATCCCGCACATCGATGACTTCCAGGACAACGGCTTCACCAAGGAAGAAATGAAGCTGATCTGGGAGACCCGCAAGATCCTCGGCGATGACAGCATCCTGGTGAACCCGACCGCGGTGCGCGTGCCGGTGTTCTACGGCCACTCCGAGTCGGTGGCGATCGAGACCCGAGACAAGGTCACGGTCGCCGAAGCGCGCGCGCTGCTGGAGCAGTCGCCGGGCATCGAAGTGGTGGATCGCCACGAGGCCGGTGGTTACCCGACCCCGGTCACCCACGCCTCAGGCACCGACGCGGTGTACGTCGGCCGCATCCGCGAGGACCTCTCGCACCCGCGTGGCCTGAACCTGTGGATCGTGTCGGACAACGTGCGCAAGGGCGCAGCCCTGAATGCCGTACAGCTGGCCGAGCTGGTTGCCGCCGAGCAGCGTTGATGGAGAGGCCGGGCAATGCTCGGCCTTTTCTGTAGAGCCGAGCCCAGGCTCGGCTCAGGCCATGCAGCCGAGCATGGGCTCGGCTCTACATGGGTGCGGACCTTGGTCCGCACGCTTTATAGTGTCGCCCATGAATAAACGGGCCAGGGGCGCAAAGCGCCCGCTCACCTATCTGTCCGCAGCGCTGCTCGCCTTGGCCAGCAGTTCGGCGCTCGCCCTGGGGTTGGGCGACATCCGCGTCCTGTCCAGGCCGGGCCAGCCCCTGCTGGCAGAAATCCCGGTCGTTTCGGCCGATCCGTCCGAGCTGGAAAACCTGCGGGTGGCCTTGGCCTCGCCGGTCACTTTCGAGCGTGTCGGCCTGCAGCGGCCGACCGGACTGGTCAGCGAACTGCAGTTCGAGCTGACCCGCGACACGCAGGGAAGAGCGGTGGTGCGGGTGACCTCGCAGGCACCGGTGGAGACGCCGTCGCTGAGCTTCCTGATCGAAGCCGACTGGGGCCAGGGCCGCCTGGTGCGCGAGTACTCGGCGCTGGTCGATGCGCCGCCCAGTGCGCTGGCCGTGGCCGAGCCGGAAATCGTCGCGCCGGCAGGCACGCTCTCCAATACGATCGTGCGCGAACCTGCACCGGCTTTGGCAACGGCGCCAGCCGCAGAGGCGCCCGCTGCGCCGCCACCTGCGGTGGCGGCTGCAGCAGCACGCCCGCGTGCGGCCTCCGCGCCGGTCGCTGCACCGGCGGCCGATGGCAGCGTCACCGTACAGCGCGGTCAGACCCTGTCGCAGATCGCCAGGGTGGTGGCGCGTGGCAACCAGGTCAGTCGCGACCGCGCGATGATCGCCCTGCTGCGTGCCAATCCCGAAGCCTTCATCCGTGGCAACGTCAACCTGCTCAAGCAGGGCGCGGTGCTGCGCATGCCGGGCAGCGATGCGCTTGCGGCGGTCGACGCCGCCGAAGCGGCGACGCTGGTGCGCGAGCACGCCGCGCAATGGCGTCAGGCGCGTACCGTGCCGCAACCGGCGGGCATGCTCGCACCGGTTGCCAGGGCGGCAGCCACGAACGCTTCTTCCCCGGCTGCGGCCAACGGGCCACGGCTTGAGATCGCTCCGGCGCTGGCGTCAGACGCCGCGCACGCGGGCACAACCACCGGCACAGCTGCCGGCAGCGAGGGTGACATGCTGGGCAACGAACAACTGCGCCAGGCGCGTGAGGACATCGCCACCCGCGATGCCGAGATCGGCGAGCTGAAGCAGCGGGTGGCCGATCTGGAGAAGCTGAAGGAACAGCAGCAGTCGCTGATCGCGATGAAGGACAACGACCTGGCCGCTGCGCAGCAGCGCCTGGCGCAGGCGCCGGGTGCCCGTGATGCGGCGACACCGTGGTACTGGCTGGGGCTGCCGGTACTGCTGCTGGTGGCGGGGGCGGCCTGGCTGCTGCGTCGTCGCAAGCCGTCGCCGTTGCCGCCGCTGCGTGAGGAAGACGATGCCGCCGGCCTGGCCGCAGCGGTGCCGGCAGGTGCCGCGCTGGATGCGCTGGCCGAGCAGTCCTCGTGGTCGTCGCCTGATGCCGGCAACGGCCGCCAGGAACCGGCGATGCCTGCGTGGGCGACCGGA
Source organism: Stenotrophomonas sp. GD03958 (assembly GCF_029839005.1). NCBI lineage: Bacteria > Pseudomonadati > Pseudomonadota > Gammaproteobacteria > Lysobacterales > Lysobacteraceae > Stenotrophomonas > Stenotrophomonas sp. GD03958. The sequence continues at coordinate 50,303 of NZ_JAOBZT010000021.1, forward strand.
ACCGAAGTGCACGACATGGTGGTCGCCGAACCCACCGCTGAGCACGCGGTGCGGGCCGACCAGGAGGCCGACACGCTGCGCGACCAGGACGCGGTGGCATTGCCCGAAGCGGTGACCGATCTGCCGCGCTGGGACGATCCCGCAACCACCGGCGACGAGGTGGTCCCGGCCGAGCCGCTGCAGGACGATCGCGTTGTACCGCAGGTGCCGGCCGAAGTGGTGGTGCCCGACTACGCACTGCATGCCGAACGGCAGCCGCAGTTCCGCGGTGTGTTCGATCTGCCGGCCGACGCGCATGAGAACCCGTCTCCGGCGGATGCCCCAGGTCCCGAAGCCATCGACGGCATCGACCGTGGCAGCACCGAGGCTGCTCATTCCGACGACACCGCGTCGAGCGCCCCCGCGCCTGCCGATGACGCGGGCTGGTCGCCACGTGCCGGCCAGGAGCGCCTGGAACTGGCCATTGCCTACCTCGATCTGGGTGACGCGCAGACGGCGCGCACCTTGTTGCTGGAAGTGGCCGAGGGCGGTGACCTGCACAGCCAGGCGCAGGCCCGCGAACTGCTCGCCCGCCTGCCGTGACCGAACCCGCCGACAAGGACCCTGCCATGAGCCGCGAGCGCCGTATCGACTACGTTGAATTCGCCTCCAGCGACCCGGCCGCCAGCCGTGTCTTTTTCGAAACGGTGTTTGGCTGGTCATTCGTCGACTACGGCAGCGACTACACGGCTTTCGACGATGGCCGCCTGCAGGGCGGCTTCTTCCGTGGCCAGCCGCAGCGGGCCGGCGACAGCGGTGCACCGCTGCTGGTGCTGTATGCCGACGATCTGGCTCCGGTCGAGGCGGCCGTGCGCGACGCCGGCGGCCAGATCGTACGCCCGGTGTTTTCCTTCCCCGGTGGCAGCCGCTTCCAGTTCGTCGAGCCCGGTGGCAACGAACTGGCGGTCTGGTCCGAACGCGATCCGGCCTGAGCGCCGCCCCACCCGCAACATCGAGGTAGCACATGCGTTATGCGCTTGGCGTCGAGTACGACGGCAGCGATTTCAGGGGCTGGCAGAACCTGGGCGAGGGTGGTCCCAGCGTGCAGGCCAGCCTCGAGCAGGCCTTGTCATCGGTGGCGGATGCGCCGCTGCAGGTGGTCTGCGCCGGCCGCACCGATGCCGGTGTGCACGGCCAGTGCCAGGTCGTGCATTTCGACACTGACGTGGTGCGTGACCCGCGCGCCTGGATGCTCGGCACCACCACCCGCCTGCCGCGTTCGATCGCGGTGCGCTGGTGCGTGCCGGTGGCCGATGATTTTCATGCGCGCTTCTCGGCACGTGCGCGCCGCTACCGCTATCGGCTGCTCAACCGCGAGGTGCGGCCCGCGCTGGACCGGCAGACCCTGAGCTGGGAGCGCCGCGCGCTGGACGAGACCCTGATGCACGCCGCCGGCCAGGCCCTGCTCGGCGAGAACGATTTCAGCGCGTTCCGTTCGGTGCAGTGCCAGGCGCTGCATGCCCGGCGTGAGCTGCAGTCATTGCAGGTCAGCCGCCAGGGCGAAGTGATCGAAGTCGCAGTGCGTGGCAATGCATTTCTTCATCACATGGTCCGCAATATCGTCGGATCGTTGATCCTGGTGGGCAGCGGCGAAAAACCGGTGGAATGGATCGCCGAACTGCTGGCTGGGCGCGACCGCACCGTAGCTGGTCCCACCGCACCGCCGCAGGGCCTGGTGTTCCTTGGGCCCCTGTACCCCGACAACTGGCATCTGCCCGCCGAGGTCACGCTATGAGCCGTTCCTACTACCGTACACGCATCAAGTTCTGTGGAATGACCCGCGCCGGCGATGTCCGCCTGGCCGGTGAGCTGGGCGTGGACGCAGTGGGTTTCATCTTTGCCCGCGAGAGCAGCCGCCGGGTCGCGCCTGCCGAGGCGCGCGCGATGCGCCAGGCAATCGCGCCGATGGTCGACGTGGTTGCGCTGTTCCGCAACAACAGCAAGGAAGAAGTGCGCGAGGTGCTGCGCACGGTACGACCGACGCTGCTGCAGTTCCATGGCGAGGAGGACGAGAGCTTCTGCCGCAGCTTCAACATGCCGTACCTGAAGGCGATTGCCATGGGGGGGCGCGAAGAGGTCAATGCCCGCACCCTGCAACTGCGTTATCCCAGCGCTGCCGGCTTCCTGTTCGACAGCCACGCGCCGGGGGGCGGTGGCGGCACCGGCGTGGCGTTCGACTGGGGCCGCGTCCCGACCGGATTGCATCGGCCGTTCCTGCTGGCCGGTGGCCTGAACCCGGAAAACGTTTACGACGCCGTGCTGGCGACGCTGCCGTGGGGCGTGGACGTCTCCAGCGGTATCGAACTGGAGCCGGGCATCAAGGACGGTTACAGGATGCGCACCTTCGTCGAGGAAGTGCGGCGCGCCGATTGCACCGTCCTGGAGTGATCCGCGTCACCTGAGAGGCGCCGGGATGTCATCGTCGACGGTGAGCCTTGCAGCAGACCCTCAACCAGAGACTGTCCGCCGATGGCATCGTTGGTCGCCACACCGCTGCCGCCCTGGCAGCGGGGCGTGTGCAGGGTCATGAACCCGCAGCGGCTGTGCCCAAAGGGCCGCCGCTCAACGATGCATCGCATCCGGACCACGCACTGCAGAACGCCGTCCGCAGCAAGCTTCCCAGCGTGTTTTCCGAAGAGGCTGCGGCCAATATCACCCTGCATGCAAAGCAGAACGGTATCGACCCGGCCGACAAGCTGCAGAGCATCACGGTGCAGGATGGCAAGGCGTTCGTGATGGGCACGACGCCGGGCTTCCGCACCAGTGTCGATCTGGCCCAGGCGCCGCCGTCGCTGGAGCAGACCAGTGCCAAGCTGCTGGCAGATCCGTTGCACCAGCAGCAGGTGCATGAGGAGCAGCAGCGGGTCGCGATGGGCGGTCGCTGAGGCCTGCGTTGCCGGCTCCGGGAGGTGAATGCCGCCCGGGGCCTCGTCTCATCGCAGTTGCGCTGCTGCCCAGTCGGCCAGGGCGTCCACCCGTGCATCGGCCGGGCCATCCGGCCGCGCCAGCACCCAGAAGCCGCCGGTGGCCGCAAACCCCCACGGTGCGACCAGCCGGCCTGCTGCCAGATCTTCGGCCACCAGCGGCTCGGGCGCGATCGCCGGGCCCAGCCCGGCCACGGCTGCTTCCAGCAGGTAATAGAGATGTTCGAAAGCGGTGCCCAGCTGCAGCTTTGACGGGTCCAGGCGGTGTGCCTGCGCCCAGGCGGGCCAAGCCTGTGGACGTGACGTGGTGTGCAGCACGGTTTCCTGCAGCAGTGCCGAGGGCGGTGCCTGCCGCAGGCGCTGCGCCGCCGGATGTGACGGGGCCACCACCACACCGACCCGTTCCGGTGCCAGCTCGCGGACCTGCCAGCCGCGTGGCCACGGTCCCTGCGCCAGCAACAGCACGGCGTCCAGCGCCGCCTGCGCTTCGGTGAAACTGCCGTCCAGCGCCGACCATTGCAGCCGCGCGCCAGGCAAGGCGGCCTGCAGGGCAGGCAGGCGCGGAATCATCCAGCGCGCCAGAACGCTGCCGCTGCAGCCCAGTACCAGTGCTGGGGAGGCCGCGGGCCGCCGCAGCTCGCGCACGCAGCCTTCGATCCCGCCGAAGGCCTCGCTGCACGCTGCCTGCAGGCGCGTGCCCGCAGCGGTCAGGCGCAGGCCGCGACCGGCACGCTGGAACAGCGCCAGGCCCAGATGATCTTCCAGCAGCTTCAGTTGCCGGCTGACCGCGCCGTGGGTGACGTGCAGGTCCTGTGCGGCGCGCCCGACGCCGCCAAGGCGGGCAGTGGCATCGAATGCGCGCAGCGCATTGAGGGGAGGCAGCAGGGAGCGGCTCACGTGAGATTTCCTGACGATATGTGCCAGATAATATCCATTTTCCGGTCATGACCCGTGCGCTAGAGTATCCACCTGTCTGAACCACCGGTCGTATCCATGTCTGCCTCCCCCATTGCCGACTACCACGCCTTCCCGGATGCCCAGGGCCACTTCGGCCGCTACGGTGGCAGCTTCGTCGCCGAAACCCTGGTCGGCCCGCTGCAGGAACTGGCCCAGGCCTATGACCAGGCCCGCCAGGACCCCGCGTTCCAGGCGGCCTATGACCGCGACCTGGCGCACTACGTGGGCCGGCCGAGCCCGATCTATCACGCCCAGCGCCTGAGCGATCACGTCGGCGGCGCGCAGATCCTGCTCAAGCGCGAGGACCTGAACCACACCGGTGCGCACAAGATCAACAACACCATCGGCCAGGCACTGCTGGCCGCACGCATGGGCAAGAAGCGCATCATCGCTGAGACCGGTGCCGGCCAGCATGGCGTGGCCAGTGCCACCGTTGCCGCGCGTCTGGGCCTGGAATGCGTGGTCTACATGGGCGCCACCGACATCGAGCGGCAGAAAATCAACGTCTACCGCATGAAGCTGCTCGGTGCGACGGTGGTGCCGGTCACCTCCGGCTCGGCCACCCTGAAGGACGCGCTCAACGAAGCGATGCGCGACTGGGTGACCAACGTGCAGGACACCTTCTACATCATCGGCACCGTGGCTGGACCGGACCCGTACCCGCGCATGGTGCGCGACTTCAATGCCATCGTCGGCCGCGAAGCGCGTGAGCAGATGCTGGCCGAGTACGGCCGCCTGCCCGATGCGATCACCGCCTGCGTCGGCGGCGGCAGCAACGCCATTGGCCTGTTCCACGCCTTCCTCAACGATCGCCAGGTCGAGATCGTCGGCGCCGAAGCCGCCGGTGATGGCATCAGTACCGGTCGCCATGCCGCCTCCATCGCGGCAGGCCGCCCCGGCGTGCTGCACGGCAACCGCACGTACGTGCTGTGCGACGATGACGGCCAGATCATCGAGACCCATTCGGTGTCGGCCGGCCTGGACTATCCGGGCGTCGGCCCGGAGCACGCGTTCCTGGCCGATACCGGCCGCGCGCGCTACCTCGGCATCACCGACGAGGAAGCGCTGCAGGCCTTCCATCTGCTGGCGCATACCGAGGGCATCCTGCCCGCGCTGGAATCCAGCCATGCGCTGGCACAGGCAATCAAGCTGGCGCGTGAGCGTCCGCGTGACCAGATCGTGCTGTGCAACCTGTCCGGCCGCGGCGACAAGGACGTGCACACCATCGCCGCGCGCGAAGGGCTTGTGCTGTGAATCACGTGCTGCGCCACGGCGGGGCGCTGGTGCTGGTGATCGGCATGGGCGGCTGCACGCCGCCCGATCCACCGGTGCTTGCCCCGGCGCCGGCCGCCCCCGCGGCGATCGCCCCGGCACGCGAACCGGCCAGCAACGACGATGAGGCCGCACATCGCCCGATCGAGGGCGCGGCGATGTCCACGGTAGGCGATGGCGGCGAGGACCAGGCGGCCCGGGCGGTGGTGTCGGTGGCCCTGGACCATGCCGGTGAGGTGCTGATCGGCCAGCCCTTCAGCGAACTGCAGGGCGAGGCGCAGTGGCACTCGGCCGGGCTGGGCGAGTCGACCGCTGGGCGTTGCGAGTACTACGAGCGCGGCACGCTGCCCGAGGGCGTGGCGATGATGGTGCAGGACGGCGACGTGGTGCGCTTCGACCTGGCCCCCATCGACGATTCCGGCCAGGTGGTGCTGCAGCCGGGGCCGTTCGGCCTTCATCTGGGCATGCCACGCGCGCAGGCACTCCAGCAGTTGCCCAAGGGCGTTTCCACGCAACCCTATGGTGATGATGCGGAGGCCGGCGAGAGCCTGCTCTGGCAGGACCCCGGTTCCGACCTGGCGATCCGCGTGGAGATCGTCGACGGCACCATCTCCCGAATGTACTGGGGCGCCAGCGGCGCCGTTGACCTGATCGAAGGATGTACCTGACATGTCCGTATCCCGACTCGATGCCTGCTTCCAGCGCCTGCGCGAACAGCAGCGCAAGGCGCTGATTCCCTTCATCACCGCAGGTGATCCCTCGCTGGAAGCCACCGTGCCGGTCATGCACGCGCTGGTCGATGCTGGTGCCGACGTGATTGAACTGGGCGTGCCGTTCTCCGATCCGATGGCCGATGGCCCGACCATCCAGCGCAGTTCCGAACGCGCGCTGGCGCGGGGAGCCGGCAGCCGCTATGTGCTGCAGGCGGTGGCGCAGTTCCGGGAGCGTGATGCGCACACCCCGGTGGTGCTGATGGGCTACCTGAACCCGGTGGAGATCCACGGCTACGCTGCCTTCGCCGGGGCGGCCGTGCAGGCTGGCGTGGACGGGGTGCTGCTGGTCGACCTTCCGCCGGAAGAAGCCGTTGAAGCGCAGCAGGCCTTCGATGCAGCGGGCCTGGCGCTGGTCCTGCTGGCGTCGCCGACCACCAGCCAGGCGCGTGCCGACAAGCTGCTGGCCCTGGCCCGTGGTTACCTTTATTACGTCAGCTTTGCCGGCGTGACCGGCGCCTCCGAGCGCCTGGACAGCGACGCCGCCAGCGCCCGCCTGCAGGCGTTGCGCGCGCGCGCCTCGGTGCCGGTGGTGGCGGGCTTCGGCATCAAGGACGCCGGCAGTGCCGCAGCCATGGCCCGCCAGGCGGATGGCGTGGTGGTCGGAAGTGCGCTGGTGGCGGCGCTGGCCGAAGCGGGCTCGGCTGAAGACGCGGCCCAGCGTGCGCGGGCGTTCCTCGCCCCGCTGCGGCAGGCGCTGGACGCGTAGCGGTAATGCTGGCCGCTGGCCGGCATCGTCCGTACCCACCCGCGTGCAGGGCCGCCGGCCAGCGGCCGGCACCGCGCAGCACCTAAACGTACGTCCCAGCATGGTTTTTCCGGCTGCCCCGTAGCTGGCAAGGGGGTGCACGGCCGGGGAAAGCGGAGCTAGACTGTTCGCCTTTGCGGCCCATGGGCCGCCCTGAACGGAAGTGTCCTCCCGCATGAGTTGGCTCAGCAAGTTGATGCCGTCCGGCATCCGCACCGACAACACCCCCAGCAAGAAGCGCAGTGTCCCCGAGGGCCTGTGGGAAAAGTGCAGCAACTGCGGCAGCGCGTTGTACCGTCCGGAACTGGAAGAGAACCTGGAGGTCTGCCCGAAGTGCGGCCACCACATGGCGATCCGCGCGCGTGCGCGCCTGGCGGCCCTGTTCGACGCCGACAGCACCACCGAGATCGGTGCGCGCCTGGGACCGACCGACCTGCTCAAGTTCAAGGATCAGAAGAAGTACAGCGAGCGCATCAAGATCGCGCAGAAGAACACCGGCGAATACGACGCGCTGATCGCCATGCGCGGCCTGCTCAAGGGCCGTGCGCTGGTCGCCTCGTCGTTCGACTTCGCCTTCATGGGGGGCTCGATGGGCTCGGTGGTGGGCGAGCGTTTCGCGCTGGCCGCAGAAACCGCGGTCGAGATCGGTGCGCCTTACGTGTGCTTCTCGCAGAGTGGCGGCGCGCGCATGCAGGAAGGCCTGTTCTCGCTGATGCAGATGGCCAAGACCTCCGCTGCGCTGGGCAAGCTGCGTGAAGCCGGGCTGCCGTACATCTCGGTGCTGACTCATCCGACCACCGGCGGCGTTTCGGCGTCGTTCGCGATGCTGGGCGACATCAACATCGCCGAACCGCAGGCACTGATCGGCTTCGCCGGCCCGCGCGTGATCGAGCAGACCGTGCGCGAGAAGCTGCCGGAAGGTTTCCAGCGTTCGGAGTTCCTGCTGGAGCACGGTGCCATCGACCAGATCTGCGATCGCCGCGAACTGCGCGACCGCCTGTCCGATCTGCTCGCCATGCTGGGTCGGCAGCCCGCGCCGCAGGTAGCCTGATGGGTGCCCGCAAGTACTTCGGCACGGACGGCATCCGTGGCCGGGTCGGGCAGGGCGTGATCTCGGCCGACTTCGTGCTGCGCCTGGGCAATGCGCTGGGCCGCGTCCTGCTCGCCCAGCGTGGCCAGGACGGACGCCGGCCGATCGTGGTGATCGGCAAGGACACCCGCATTTCCGGCTACATGTTCGAGGCGGCGCTGGAGGCCGGCCTGGTCGCCGCCGGTGCCGACGTGCAGTTGCTGGGTCCGATGCCGACCCCGGCGGTGGCGTTCCTGACCCGCACGCTGGGCGTGGACGCCGGCATCGTCATCAGCGCCTCGCACAACCCGCATTACGACAACGGCATCAAGTTCTTCTCGGCCCAGGGCGAGAAGCTCGACGATGCCACCGAGCTGGCCCTGGAGGCGGCGCTGGACGTTCCGTTCACCACCGCCGAATCGGAAAAGCTGGGCAAGGCATTCCGTGCACGCGAGGCGGTCGGCCGCTACATCGAATTCTGCAAGGCCAGCGTGCCGCGCACATTCGATCTGCGTGGCCTGCGCCTGGTGCTGGATTGCGCGCATGGTGCCACCTACCAGATCGCGCCGCTGCTGTTCCGCGAACTGGGTGCCGAGGTGATCGGCATCGGCGCCGAGCCCAATGGCATCAACATCAACGCCGGCGTGGGCTCCACCCATATCGACAACCTTGCGGCCAAGGTCCGCGAGACCGGCGCCGATCTCGGTATCGCCTTCGATGGTGATGGCGACCGCGTGCTGATGGCCGACGACCAGGGCAACCCGGTCGATGGCGATGACCTGCTGTACATCCTGGCCCGTGCCTGGAAGGCCGAAGGCCGCCTGCGCGGCCCGGTGGTCGGCACGCTGATGAGCAACTATGGGATCGAGAAGGCCCTCGCCGACCTGCAGATTCCATTCGTGCGCAGCAATGTCGGCGATCGCTACGTGCACCAGGCGCTGATCGAAGGCGGTGGTGTGCTCGGCGGTGAAGCCTCCGGCCACCTGCTGTGCCTGGACCGCGCCACCACGGGGGACGGCATCGTCAGCGCCCTGCAGGTGCTGGTCGCGCTGCGCAACAGTGGGCAGACCCTGCGCCAGGCGCTGAAGGGCCTTGTGCGGGTACCGCAGAAGACCGTCAACGTGCGCCTGGGCAATGTCCCGGCCAAGACTGCGGTGCAGTCTGAAAGCGTGCAGTCCGCGCTGGCTGTGGCGCAGCAGGCTGTCGCCGGCCGTGGCCGCGCGTTCCTGCGCCCGTCCGGTACCGAGCCGGTGGTGCGGGTCACGGTCGAGGCCGATGACGCCACGCTGATGCAGCAAACGCTGGACCGCCTGTCCGCAGCGGTGCGTGAAGCCGCTGCCTGAAGCGAGTGCACATTCGCACCAACGAAAAACGCCCCGCAAAGCCGGGGCGTTTTTCATTCAACCGGCAGGGGGGGGGCGTGGTGCTTATGGCCCCGGCACCATCTTCTTCTGGCGCGCCTTGAAGCCATTGAACAGCGGCGCGATCAGCGGGTTGTAGCTCTGCGCGATGCGCTTGCGCAGCCAGCTGGCCGGGCGGTTGCGGATCGCGAAGCGGTAGATCCGCTCCGGATCACCGCCGACCACGTTGCGGCCGAACGGGTGGGTGGTGTGCAGGTAGCGGAAGCCCTGCTCGCGTGCTACCTCGATGTGGTCCTGGTCGAAATCGCCGTAGGGCCAGCACAGCGTATCGGACACCTCGCCGAGCTTGTCCTGCAGGACGTCGCGCGAGATCGCCAGATCCCGGCTGAGGCCCGCACGGCGCTGCGCACGGTCCAGATCGTCGCGGCGCAGCCAGCGGGTGTGGGTGTGGGTATGGCAATGCACCTCGAAGGTGCCGGCGGCAATGGCTGCGCGTGCTTCGCTCCAGCGCATCATCACGTCGTCGCTGCGGTCCTGCTCGTAGATCGCCGCTTCGCAGCCACGATGGTCCGGCGTCGACGGTAGTGCCGCGCCGGCAATGCCGGCGTGCGGACGTTCCGGGCCTTCGCCCATCCAGCCGGTGACCACGAACACCACCGCGTGCATGCCGTACTTCTGCAGGATCGGGTGCGCATACACCCAGTTGTCGAGATAGCCATCGTCGAAGGTGATGACGATCGACTTGCGTGGCACCGGCTTGCCGGCCAGGAAGCCGGCGTACTGCTCCAGCGTCAGTGAGGTCCAGCCATTGGCTGCCAGCCACGCAATCTGGCTTTCGAAGTTCTCCGGCGACACGGTGATCATGCCCGGCGAAGGGCTGACGTGGTGGTGCATCAGCACCGGAACGGTTCGTGCATCAGCCATGTCCCAGCTCCTTCAGCCACTGGTGGTAGTAGTGTTCGGTCGCTTCACCGTGGCCGTCCGGCGTGAAGCGATGTGCGCCGTGCATCCACTCCCAGCCAGCGCGCCCCATCTGCCGTCGCCGTTCCGGGTCGTCCACCAGCAGGCGCAATGCACCTGTCAGGGCGGCATTGTCACCCAAACGGGTGAGGATCGCATTGCTGCCATCAATCACCATCTCCGGCACGCCGCCCACCCGCGTGGCGACGATCGGTACGCCCACGTAGGCCGCTTCCAGGAATACGGTGCCGGCCGCTTCCTTGTGCGAGGCCAGTGCGAAGATGTCGAAGCCGGCCATCAGCCTGCAGGCTCCATCGCGGTAGCCGAGCAGGTGGACCTGGCGCTGCAGCCCGTGCTCGGCGCACATCGCCTGCAGTCGTTCCGTCACGGCCTGGCCATCACCGACAATCACCAGGTGCAGGTCCGGGTTGGCTTTGCACAGCGGCACCATCGCCTGCAGCAGGTCGGCATGGCCTTTGGGCTCACGCAGCACGGCCACGCAGCCGACCACGATGTCCTGCTCGCCGAAGCCAAGCTCGGCACGCACTTCCGCACGTACGTCCTGCAGGCACTGCCAAGGATCGGCCTTGCGGATATCACTCCAGCGCGGAGGCACCGCGATCGGCGGCACGATACCAATGCGCTCGGCTGGAATGCCGCGGTCGACCAGCAGTTGCTTGACGAAGCTGCTGACGGTCAGCACCCGGTGTGGAAGCTTGGTATAGGTCAGCAACGAGTTGACCGGGCTCATCAGATGGCGCGAGCGCACCACCAGCGGCGTGCCGCCCAGGCGTGCACCGGCGGCGGCGATCAGCGCATCGCGGCGGCTGGTGGTATTGACCACGTCGAAGCGTTCGCGGCGCACCAGCCGCGATACCGACCACATGCCGCGCAGCAGGCGTGCCAGGCCGCCCATGCGCAGCGTATGCACGATGAATCCGTCCTCGCGTGCCAGTGTGGCCAGGCGTGCATCGGGCTGGCACAGCAATGACACCTCATGGCCACGCGCGCGCATCACCTGCATGTGCCGGAAGATGTAGATCTCCTGCCCGCCCATTCCCTTGGCGGCTTCGGTATGCAGGATGCGCAGCGGACGGTTCATGCAGGATCGGTCCTTCAAGATCAGCGGTTGCGGAAGCGGGTCAGCGCTTCCCATGCCGAGCGGATGGCTGCGGCGTCCGGAGCCTGCTGCGGCAGCGGGCGGTAGTGCCGGTCGAGCGCGGTGGCGTTGCCGAACTTGTCGAACACGTAGATGGCATCGCCATGGCGTACAGCGCGTTGCGACCAGCTCTCCACCACCAGTGCACGTTCGCTGGCGGCGGGCGTGGCCAGCAGGTCCTGGCCGGTACTGAAGTCCGTCAATGCGTTCTCACAGCCCAGCGCATGGCGCATCAGCGTCGGTACCCAGTCTTCGTGCGAGCTGGTGCGGACGTCGCGGCCAGCGGCCCTGCCTGGCCAATGCAGCACGAACGGGACCTGCAGCTGGTAATCGGAGAAGTTGCCGTTGTGGCCCCAGTAATTCAGCTTGAGGTCGTTGAACTCTTCGGCATGGTCACCGGTGACCAGCACGATGGTGTCCTCGGCCAGGCCTTGCGCGCGCAGGTCGTCCAGCAGCGAACCGATCAGGCTGTCGGCATAGTGCACGGCAGTGCGGTAGCGGTTGAGTTCCGGCGTCGGGTCGTGGTCCGGGCCGAAGGACAGGAAATCGATTTCCTTGGCCATCGGCGTGGCTGCCGGTGGGTAGCTGGCGGGCAGGTGGTAGCCGGCGTGGGTGGAGTCGAGGAACACGAAGCCGAACCATGGGTGCTGCGCCGCCTGGCTGCTGCGGATGTCATTCCGCAGCGCGGCGACGATGGCTGCGTCGCGCTTGTCGGGGGTCAGGGCGGAAGGGCCCTGGTGCAGCCGGTCGCGCACATCGGCAAATGCCGTGCGATCGAATTCCGGGCTGTACAACGGCGCGCTGCCGTACAGGTGCAGGTCGTAGCCCTGCTGGCCCAGCACCTGGAACAGCTGCGAGCCGCGCTGTTCGTCCAGCATGCTCTGCCAGTAGCCGCCGGGCAGGCCGTAGAGCAGGCCGAACAGGCCGTAGCGGGTGGCATTGCCGGTGCTGAAATGGCGATCGAACACGCGCGCGTCCTGCGCCAGCGCCGACGTGTTGGGCATCAGCTGCGGCGTCAGCACGTCCTGGCGCAGCGATTCCAGCACCACCATCAGCACGTTGGGGCGGTGTGGGTTCTGGCAACGCAGGGGCTGGAGCGGATACAGCAGCTGCGCATGGCGCGGGTCGGGCAGGCCCGCCTGCTGTTCGCTCATGACCCCGAGCCTGCGCATGAAGCTCTTGGCGGTGATCGGCTGTGCCCAGGGCAGGTAGTTCCACTGCGCGATGACGGCACGGTCGCCGCGGGCATCGTAATAGGCCGTGGCGACCTGGCCGCCGGCCATCAGCAGCGCAACGATGGCCCACCCCTGCAGGACCCGGCGGCGGCGCGGCCGGGCGGGCAGCAGCTTCCAGCATGCCCAGGCCAACAGTCCTTCAGCCGTGAAGATGGCGGCCACCAGCAGTCCGGCCTGCAGCCAGGTCTTCCACGACAACGCGACCTGGTCCTGCAGCGCACCGCCGAACACCATGTTCACCACCATGGCATTGAGGTGAAACCGATACAGAGTGAAAACCTTTGCATCAACCAGCAACAGGCACAGCCACAGGCCCTGCAGCAGCACGGCGCTGAGGCTCAGGGGGCGTGCGCTGCGCGGCCAAAGGCCCATCAGCAGCGGCAGCAGGCCGGCGAGGGCGCCGAATGCCAGCAGGTGACCGGGCAGGGCAACGGCCAGATAGGCCAGGCCCACGCTGCCCCCCGGGTTGTCTGCCAGCGGTACGTTGCCGAGCGTGATCGCCATGGCCAGCAGCGCGTTGCCGGCCACGAACAGCGACCACCAGGCCAGGCGGCGCCAGTGGAGTGCGGGGCCGGAGGGCAGGGCGGTGTCGGCAGAGGGAGCAGCAGGGCGCATGAGGGACTGGGGCGGCGGGTGATGCAGGCGGCGGGATCCCCGGGGTGACGGAATCGTGGGGCCGCGCGCGGGTCGCGCATTGTATCTGTTTGTTTCTTCGTATCGGGTGGCGTCCTCCGGGCGATCTGTCACAATGTTCAGGTGGGCCATGAATGCGCTGGCCCCCCAGACCCAATGACAAGCCAGGAACCGCTGTGAGCCAGATCCCCACCCTCGACATCACCCGTTTCGACAGCGACCGCGAGGCCTTCGTGGCCGAGCTGGGCGCGGCCTACCGCCAATGGGGATTCGCGGGCATCCGCAACCACGGCATTCCGCAGGCCGACATCGATGCGGCCTACGATGCCTTCAAGGCCTTCTTCGCCCTGCCCGAAGAGGTCAAGCGCAAGTACCACGTGGCCGGCAGCGGCGGCGCCCGCGGCTACACCCCGTTCGGGGTGGAGACCGCCAAGGGCTCCAAGCACTTCGACCTGAAGGAGTTCTGGCACATCGGCCGCGAGATCGCCGACGACTCCAAGTACCGCGATGTGATGGCGCCGAACCTGTGGCCGACCGAGGTCGAGGGCTTCCGTGAGCGCGGCTATGGCCTGTACCAGGCACTGGACAACCTGGGGTCGCGCGTCCTGTCGGCGCTGGCCCTGCATATCGGCCTGCCGGCAGACTTCTTCGCCGACAAGACCAACTTCGGCAACTCGATCCTGCGCCCGATCCACTACCCGCCGATCACCACCGACGACATCCCGAACGTGCGTGCTGGTGCCCATGGCGACATCAACTTCATCACCCTGCTGGTCGGTGCCAGTGCCGCAGGCCTGGAAGTGCAGTCGCATGATGGCGAGTGGGTGCCGTTCACGTCAGACGCGGACACCATTGTGGTCAATATCGGCGACATGCTGCAGCGCCTGACCAACCACGTGTATCCGTCGACCATCCACCGCGTGGTCAATCCCCCGGGCGAGCTGGCGCGCCAGCCGCGCTACTCGGTGCCGTTCTTCCTGCACCCGAACCCGGACTTCCTGATCGACGTGCTGCCCTCGTGCATCACCCCGGAGAACCCGAGCCGGTACCCGGAGCCGATCACCGCCCACGGCTTCCTCGAGGAGCGCCTGCGCGAGATCAAGCTGAAGTAAAGAGGAGTGAGGCCGCCGAAAGGCGGCCTTTTTCTTTGCAGGGTTGCACCCTGCACCCGCAGAGGCCAAAGCCAAAGCCAAAGCGGCTCTGGGGTGTTCCGTGGGGAGGTGTCGGATGGCGGGGACGCCGTGGACCCATCCCTGGGGGCTTGGCCGCGGCATCCATGCCGCGGACACCCCGCCATCCGACACCTCCCCGCCTTCGACAGTTTCCCGGTGACGGTGGGTAAATCGCGATTCCCGGTGGGTGTCGACCTTGGTCGACGCGGTAGATCCACGCCTTGCGTGGATGAAATCTGTCGGATCGAAGTGGGGTAGGGGTTGGTCCAGCCAGCATCAACCCGGAATGCAGCTTTTGCCTTTGCTCTTGCTCTTCTTTTTTCTTTCCGTGGC
>NZ_JAOBZT010000022.1:0-62005 GCF_029839005.1 Stenotrophomonas sp. GD03958
GACCGTCTCCACCACTTCCAGGCCGTAACCGGCCAGGCCAACCTGGCGGCGCGGGGTGCCCAGCACCCGCAGCTTGCCCAGGCCCAGGTCGGACAGGATCTGCGCGCCGGCACCATTGCGGCGCCACTGGCCCACGTCCTTGTCCTTGCCCGGCACCACCGGTGCGGGCTGCTGGCGCAGGCGGGCCAGCAGGGCTTCACCATCGCGCGGGGCCGACAGCACCACCATCACGCCGGCGCCTTCGGCATCGATCGCGCGCAGGGCATCGGTGGCGGCCACGCCGAAGTCATCGCGGCGCCAGTGCAGCAGGTCGGCCAGTGGGTTTTCCACTTGCACGCGCACCAGGGTCGGGGTGTCCGCATCCGGGGTGCCGCGGACCAGGGCGAAATGCAGGTCGTGGGCGATGCGGTCACGGTAGGTCACCAGCTTGAACGGGCCGAACTCGGTCTCGATCTCGCGCTCATCCACGCGTTCCACGGTCTTTTCGGTGGCCAGGCGGTAGGCGATCAGATCGGCGATGGAGCCCATCTTCAGGCCGTGCTTGCGGGCGAACACTTCCAGTTCCGGGCGGCGCGCCATGCTGCCATCCGGGTTCAGGATCTCCACCAGCACGCCGGCCGGTTCCAGCCCGGCCAGCATGGCCAGGTCCACGCCGGCTTCGGTATGGCCGGCGCGGGTCAGCACGCCGCCCGGCTGGGCGATCAGCGGGAAGATGTGGCCCGGCTGGTGCAGGTCCGACGGCTTGGCATTGGGCTTCACTGCGGTGCGGATGGTATGCGCGCGGTCATGCGCCGAAATCCCGGTGGTGACGCCCTCGGCAGCCTCGATGCTGACCGTGAAGTTGGTCTGGAACTGGGCGGTATTGGCCTGCACCATCGGCGCCAGGCCGAGGTCGGCGGCGCGGGTGCGGGTCAGCGGCAGGCACACCAGGCCACGGCCGTGGGTGACCATGAAGTTGATGTCCGACGGCTTGACCAGCTCGGCGGCCATGATCAGGTCGCCTTCGTTCTCGCGGTCTTCGTCATCGACGATGACCACCATGCGGCCCTGGCGGATGTCTTCCAGGATTTCCGGGATCGGGGCGAAATTCATGCGACGTCTCCCTGGGGGTGCTGACCGTTGGTCGGCACGCTGATCAGCCGCTCCACGTAACGGGCGACCAGATCGATTTCCAGATTGACCGCGTTGCCCACGCCGGTGGCGGAGAAGGCGGTGTTGGCTACCGTGTGGGGGATCAGGGCGACTTCAAAACCCTCATCGTCCACTTCGTTGACGGTGAGGCTGACGCCGTCCACGCAGATCGAGCCCTTCCTGGCGATGTAGCGGCGCAGCGAGGCCGGCGCGGCGAATCGCCAACGCTGGGCACGCGCGTCTTCGTGGATGGACAGGACCTGGCCAAGGCCGTCGACGTGGCCGCTGACCAGATGGCCGCCGAGGCGGTCGGTCGGCCGCATGGCGCGCTCCAGGTTGATGACCGCCCCTTCGCCCAGCTGGCCCAGCGTGGTCAGGCCCAGGGTTTCGGTGGAGGCATCGGCCTGGAAGCTGCTGGCGTCGAATGCGATGACGGTGAGGCAGACGCCGTTGATGGCAATGCTCTCGCCCATCTGCACGTTGTCGAACGGCAGGTTTCCGACATTGAAGGTGAAGCGGACATCGCCGCCGATGGATTCGCGTGCGGCCAGACGGCCGACGCCTTCGATGATTCCAGTAAACAAGAAACGTTCTCCGCGAAAAGTGAGCGAAAAACGCCGCAAGGCAAACAGGCGGGCGCAGGGCCGCGAAGGCCCTGTGGCACCGTCTTCTTTCATCCGGACTATGACCGTCGGCTCCGGCATTGGACCGGATCTGCTGACCCCCGGCCGTGGGCCGGAGCGCTCGCGGGCTCGTGCTTGCGCACCTACCGCCGGTGGGGAGTTGCACCCCGCCCTGAAGACGTTTGTGTACCGGCGAACCGGCGTGGCCAGTGTACCAGCCCGGGCTGAACGGGGCTGGATGCCACAGCTGTGACGGCCGTCGCTCGCAATTTGTAAAACTTTCATTAAAATTCGCAGCGGACGACATGAGGTCGCCCACGGGTAGCCGAGAGGGCTGGCCCGCCAATGGACTGAAATTCACAGGAATTCCCATGCGCAAGATGCTGATCGTGGCCGCCCTGCTGGCCGCTGCCCCGTTCTCGGCCTCGGCCGACGCCCTCAGCTACACCTACGTCGAAGGCGGTTGGACGCAGGTCAAGGTTGACGACAACGCACTGGACGACCCGAAGGTCGACGGCGGCTACCTGCGTGGTTCCGTGGCGATCGCCGAACAGGTCCATGTGTTCGGTGGTTGGACCTACGCCAGCAAGTCGTACAACTACGACTACGGCTCCTACAAGCTGAAGCTGAACCAGCCGGAGCTGGGCATCGGCTACCACATGCCGTGGACCGACCGCGTCGACTTTACCGCTGACGCCGCCTGGGTCCGTCAGCAGGCCGAAATCACCGTCAACTCCGATTTCTACGGTCGCCTGCGCAACAAGGACCACACCAACCTGGGCCGCGTCACCATGGGCATCCGTGGCAAGCCGTCGCGCATGACCGAAGGTTGGGTCAAGGCCGGTTACATGGACGGCGGCAACAACTTCAAGGGCACCTGGGTCGGCACCGTCGGCGGCCAGATCAACTTCACCAAGACCTGGGGTCTGGTGGGCGAGATCTCCGGCTACCGCGACGTCACCCAGTACTCGGCCGGCGTCCGCGCCAGCTTCTGATCCAACGATCGCTCCTCGTCGTGCGATCGAACGGGCCCCGCAAGGGGCCCGTTTTTTGTCCGCTGCACACCGTCACCTGGCTGCATCGCGCCGTCGAAAGTGTGGGTAGATGCGCTAGGCTTGCGCGCCTCTGGAACAGTAAAACACCGTCATGAAGACCCCCACCCGTACCCTTCTGGCCAGCGTGCTGCTGTGCGCCCCGCTGATTGCCAGCGCTGCACCGGCCCAACTGGCACCCGAGCAGGCCTTCGACCTGTATGCGCGCGTGCTGCTGGAGGACGATGCCACCGCCACGCGTACGCTCAACGACGCACTGAAGCCGGCGTTCGAGGGCCAGGACGCGGTGACCCCCAACCCGGGTGCGCTGGCCAAGGCATTGGCCGAACCGTGGCAGGTCGTGCTTGCCAGCACCGGCGCCAAGGCCGACGCGGCCGCCACCGAAGCGCTGTATGCCAAGGCCCTGCGTGATTCGAAGTGCCGCGCGACCAAGAGCGTGATCGAAGACAACGGATACGTTGAAGACCAGAAGCTGGCGCGGATCACCTACAGCTGCCAGCTGCCCGACCTGGGCAAGGTCCGCCCGCTGTTCGCCGCCAGCCTGGCCGACGATGCCAGCCCGGCCTCGCGCAAGCAGTTCACCGATGCCTATGCCCAGGCACTGCAGAGTGGCGCACGCGTGCCGGTCAGCGGCACCTTCACCCTGTACCCGGCCAAGGACAACGGCTACTGGTACAGCGGCAACTTCGATGACCTGGTGGGCACCGTAGCCGGTGCGCTGGCACCGTTCGAGGACTGGATACAGGACGCGCAGGCGGCCAACGCGCCAAAAGTGACCGGCGTACCCGGCTGCGACCTGCTGCTGCAGCAGCACCGCGCCTGCGTGGCGAAGATCGCGCCCGACCAGATCAGCGGCGTGGACGCGATGGCCGAGGAACTGAAGGCCAAGGCGCAGGTGAAGTCAGCCGATGAGATGACGCAGGAGTGCAAGGCGCTGCGCCCGATCGCCGAGATGATGTGGACCGACGAATGCGCATAAGCGCGAGCTAGAGCCGGGTCCACGCCAGGCTGCTCGTTACCTGCGGCAACGGCGAGCGCACTTTCAGAACCGTTGCATGGCCCTGAGCGACCTGCATGGTCAATGCTGTTGCCCTCTTCCACCGGGGGCAACCGCATGAAACACCGCATGACGTCGACCGCGATCATGGTGCTGGTGCTGATGGCGTCCTGGCAGGCCGAGGCGTCCAGGTTCAAAGCCACGAAGATCATCGTCGTCCAACCCTCGGTCGCCTTCGAGTCAACGCAGCTGAGCGACAGGCACCTGGATGCGTGGATGAGCGAGGATGATCACTGCCGCGACTTCCTGATGTACCACGATCAATGTGCCGTGCTGGTACTGCCGGATGAGTACGACGACGGTTTTACGCGTCGCCGGTTGCGGTTCAAGGCGAGGCAACTGCCGGGCGAGGCGCTCGGCGCGTACTGCCGCGACCTGCATGTGCTGTGGAAGCAGCAGTGGAAGGGCCAGTGCCCGGTCGGCGAAGAAGACGACGAAGCGG
Organism: Stenotrophomonas sp. GD03958; assembly: GCF_029839005.1. Classification (NCBI taxonomy): domain Bacteria; kingdom Pseudomonadati; phylum Pseudomonadota; class Gammaproteobacteria; order Lysobacterales; family Lysobacteraceae; genus Stenotrophomonas; species Stenotrophomonas sp. GD03958. The sequence continues at coordinate 4,306 of NZ_JAOBZT010000022.1, forward strand.
CCTGACGCCATGGGCGTAGCCCCTGCTCTGCGTCATTCCTTCATGGGCGCAGCAGCAGCCTGTTGTCCTCGCCGACCTGGCGCTGGTCAACCACGCGCAGGCGACGCTGCTGGTCCATGGCATCAATGCCGAGGCCAGCCAGCAGCGGGCGTCCGTTGTCGCCCAGCAGCGTGGGGGCCTGATAAAGCAGAAGCTCATCGACCCAGCCGCCGCGCAGCAGCGCACCGGCCAGCGTGGCGCCGGCTTCGGTGTGCACTTCGTTGATGCCGCGCTCGGCCAACAATGCCAGCACCGCGCCCAGATCCAACCGCCCCTCTGCGCTGGGCACGCTGGCGAATTCGGCGTCGGCCGCATCCGGCGCGCTCACCGCCGCATCGTGCAGGTACAGCGTCGGGGCCCCGCCTTCGCGCACGCGGCTGCATTCGAGCGAACGCAGGCGCGAATCGAGCACCACGCGCAGCGGTGGCATCACCTCGGTATCGGCCAGGCGCACGGTCAGCATCGGGTCGTCGGCAATCACGGTGTCGGCGCCGGTCAGGATTGCACCCGCACGTGCGCGCCAGCGCTGCACGTCTTCGCGCGCGGCCGGCCCGGTAATCCACTTGGAGCTGCCATCGGCCATCGCGGTGCGGCCATCGAGGCTGGCGGCCAGCTTCACCCGCAGCCATGGGCGGTTGCGCTCCACGCGCGACAGGTAACCCTTGTTGAGCTCGCGCGCCTGTGCCGCCATCAGCCCTTCGACAACTTCGATGCCGGCATTGCGCAGCAGATCGAAGCCACCGCCATCGACCTTGGGGAACGGATCGCGCATCGCCGCGACCACGCGCGACACGCCCGCTTCGATCAGTGCCAGCGCACACGGCGGCGTGCGGCCGTAGTGGGCGCAGGGCTCCAGGGTGACGTAGGCGGTGGCACCGCGGGCCTCGCTGCCGGCCTCGCGCAGCGCGAACACTTCCGCATGCGGGCCACCGGCGCGCTGGTGCCAGCCCTGCCCGACCACGCGTTCGCCATGGGCGATCACGCAGCCGACCATCGGGTTGGGACGGGTGGTGTAGGCAGCGCGCACGGCCAGGCGCAGCGCGTTGGCCATGTGCAGGTGATCGAGGATGGAGAAAAGGGTTGTCATGCGGCCATGGTAACGCCGCCGGTGTGGATGCACGCCATCGGTAGATCCACGCCATGCGTGGATGGACACCTGCGTGCCAACCAAGATTGGCGCCTACCAGATCATGGGCGCCTCCGTGCCACCACAGCGGTGTCGGTCAGCCTTTCTTTTTCTTGGTCAGGGCAATCACATCGCCCAGCAGCTGCAGCTGTTCGGTACTGGCCGGCAGCTCGCGCTCGAGCTTCTCGATCTCCTCGCGGAAATCGGCCACGTCCTCGAAGCTGCGGTACACCGAAGCGAAGCGCACGTAGCCCACGTGGTCGAGCTTGCGCAGTTCGTTCATGACGAACTCGCCAACCTTGATCGAGGGCACTTCGCGCTCGCCGCTGATACGCAGCTGGTGCACCACCGCACGTACCGCTGCTTCGATCTTTTCTTCGGGCACCGCGCGCTTCTGCAGCGCGCGATCGAACCCCGCGCGGACCTTGCGCTGGTCGAACGCTTCACGGGTGCCATCGCTCTTGACGATGGCCGGCAGCTTCAGCTCGACCGTTTCCAGGGTGCTGAAGCGCTCGCCGCAGGCTTCGCATTCCCGCCGACGGCGAATCGTCGCGCCGTCTTCAGAGACGCGCGAGTCGATGACCCGGGTATCGGCATGTTGGCAGAAGGGGCAATGCATGGAACGCCTGGCTCAGGGAGCAATTGCCACGGTCATGGCAGCGTCGCAAAGGTACCTGAGAAAGGGCGCCGCAGCAAATGCTGCCTGCGCGGAAGCGCCTGCATTCTGGCTACCCAGCGTGTCAGGCGAGTTCGAGCGTGTCAGGCGAGTTCGAGCGTGTCAGGCGAGTTCGGATGCCCGGCTCAACCGGGTGCGGGTGGCGGCGATGCCATGCGTGCCCAGCGCAGCCACGCCAAGTGCCCGGACATCACCAGTAGCGGCGGGCCAAACCCGAGGAAGCCCAATGTCGAGATCTCGCCATTGCTGATCGTGGAGTACAGCGTGGCGACGACCACGCCCGACGCGGCCAAGCCACCCAACGCCAGGCCGACCCAGGCCACGACCGGTGATTGGCGAAGGCCGGCAACACCGCGCCACAGGAACAGCCCGCTCAGCCACAGCCACGACAGCAGGCCGATGATGCCGGCCGACGACCACAGCAGCAACAGCGTGTGCTCGTCGCCCGTCAGGTACTTGCCGTCCCATACGGCCATCAGCCCCAGCACGGCACCCGTGCCGCCTGCCGCCACGGTGGGCAGGCCCACCAGCAGGCCGGCGATCGCCATCCAGCGCTTGTGCAGGCGCTCATCCATGCGTTCGATGTCCTTCCATGGGCCACGTCATGCCCGGCGCTTGATCCACACCAGCATCGCAGCCGGCACCAGCATCGACGGGCCCAACAGCAGCAGGGCGATGCCTTCGGCGTGGACGGTGCTGCTCCACCACAGCGCCAGCCCCAGTGGGGGCACAGCGGCTAGACCGCCCGCCAGCAGCATCCACCACCAGAGGCGATGCACCTGCAGCCCGGCACGCCCCTGCAGCAGATACCCGGCGCTGAGCCACAACCAAGCCAGGCAGCCGGCAATGCCGGCCAGGCCCCACAGCGGCATCACGGTCACCGCAGCCAGCGTGCCATGGCCGAACTGGCCCAGCCCCGTCAGCAGCAGCATCAGTGCCGCAACGCCGCCGGCCACCAGGCTGGGCAGGCCGAACAGCACGGCCAGGGTGGCGTACAGGTATTTGAGGCGGCGCTCATCCATGCGCGATCGCTGCAATGCCGGGGTCAGAGCCCTTCCCTGCGGGAAGAGGTCCGACCCCAACCCGATCAGCCGTAGACCGGGTACTTGCGGCACTGCGCGCTGACGGCGTCGCGCACGCGGGCAATGACAGCGTCGTCGTTCGGTGCATCGAGCACGTCGGCAATCCAGTTGGCCAGGTCCACGCAGTCCTGCTCGACGTAACCACGGGTGGTCACCGCCGGGGTGCCCAGGCGCAGGCCCGAGGTCACGAACGGCGAACGCGGGTCGTTCGGCACCGAGTTCTTGTTGACGGTGATGTGAGCCTTGCCCAGCGCGGCTTCCGCGTCCTTGCCGGACACGTCCTTGCCGATCATGTCCACCAGCATGAGGTGGTTCTGGGTGCCGCCGGAGACGATCTTGTAGCCGCGCGCGATCAGCGTGTTGGCCATCGCCTGGGCGTTCTTCACCACCTGCTGCTGGTAGGTCCTGAAGGCCGGTTCCAGCGCCTCCTTGAAGGCCACGGCCTTGCCGGCGATGACGTGCATGAGCGGACCGCCCTGGATGCCCGGGAACACGATCGACTGCAGCTTCTTGACCAGGTCTTCGTCGGCGCCCTTGGCGATGATGATGCCGCCACGCGGGCCGCGCAGGGTCTTGTGGGTGGTGGAGGTCACCACGTGGGCGTGCTCGAGCGGGCTCGGGTAGACGCCAGCGGCGACCAGGCCGGCCACGTGGGCCATGTCGACGAACAGGTAGGCACCGACCTTGTCGGCGATGGCGCGGAAGCGCGCCCAATCGATCACCTGCGAATAGGCCGAGAAGCCGGCAACGACCATCTTCGGCTTGTGCTCCAGGGCCAGGCGCTCGACTTCGTCGTAATCGATCAGGCCCTGGTCGTTCACGCCGTACTGCACGGCGTTGAACAGCTTGCCCGAGGCATTCACCTTGGCACCGTGGGTGAGGTGGCCGCCGTGGGCCAGGCTCATGCCGAGGATGGTGTCACCCGGCTGCAGCAGGGCGAAGTACACGGCCTGGTTGGCCTGCGAGCCGCTGTGCGGCTGCACGTTGGCGTAGTCGGCACCAAACAGCTGCTTGAGGCGGTCGATCGCCAGCTGCTCGGCAATGTCCACGTATTCGCAGCCGCCGTAGTAGCGCTTGCCCGGGTAGCCTTCGGCGTACTTGTTGGTCAGCTGGCTGCCCTGGGCTTCCATCACCGCCGGGCTGGTGTAGTTCTCGCTGGCGATCAGCTCGACGTGGTCTTCCTGGCGCTGGGTTTCAGCGGCAATGGCCTTGGCCAGTTCGGGATCGTAGGATTCGATGCGGACGTCACGCGGGAACATCGGGTACTCCAGCAGGCAGGGAAAGGGGTACGGCTCAGCCCCTGATTGTAGCCCCGCACCGGCCCGCCGGGGCCGAAAAGGACGGGGCCGGCACTCCCGAAAGAATCCGGCCCCGTGCATGCCAGTGGATCCACGCCATGCGTGGACGTGGCCGCCGGCTCAGCGACTGTTGATGATGTAGTCGGCGATGATGCCGGTTGCCACCGCCACCAGCAGCATGTTGCCGCGGTCGTCGCGGATCCAGTGGTGCCCATGCGGCGGGCGGCGCAGGTGGTAGCGCGGGTAGTCGTTCACCACGTAGATCGGGCCACGGTAGTAGTCGCGGTAGCGGTGGCCGACCTTCCAGCCGTAGCCCGGGCCATAGGCCGGTCGATAGACCACGCGCGGCGGCGGTGCCGGGCGGTAGTAGCGGTCATGGTCGCGGTGCCAGTCGCGGCGGTCGCGTTCCCAGTCGCGCCGGGCCTCGCGGCGGTCGCGTTCCCAGTCACGGCGGTCCTGTCGCCACTCGCGGCGGTCCTCGCGCCACTCGCGGCGGTCGTGGCCGCGGCGGTGGTCGTTGTCGGCGAAGGCGGGAGCCACGGCACCGAGCGCCAGCACAGAGGCCACGGCGCTGGCCATTACTCGATTGATGCGCATGTCAGACCTCTGTTTGGGTGGTGGTGGTGAGCCCATATTGCGCAACCGATCTGAACCGTTTCCGGCTGGAAACGCTTCCCGCTGCAGGACTGTGACGGAGTATTCAGGCCACGGCCAGCCGGCGCCCCTGCGCCGGGCGCGGCCCGGAACCGGTTCCGGCTATAATTGGCGGTATTCCATTCCAGTCTGTGCCCGCTGCCGCAACGGGATGTTCCCGTGACGGGTCGGGTGCAGGGCCGCGCCTACGGAGACCTCATGTCGTCGCAATACATCTACACCATGAACCGCGTGTCCAAGGTGGTCCCGCCCAAGCGGCAGATCATCAAGGACATCTCGCTGTCCTTCTTCCCGGGTGCCAAGATCGGCCTGCTGGGCCTGAACGGCGCCGGCAAGTCCACCGTGCTGAAGATCATGGCCGGCGTGGACACCGATTTCGAGGGCGAGGCCCGCCCGCAGCCGGGCATCAAGGTCGGCTACCTGGCGCAGGAACCGGAACTGGACCCGAACAAGACCGTGCGCGAGTCGGTCGAGGAAGGCGTGGGCGAAGTGCTGCAGGCGCAGGCTGCGCTGGAAGCGGTGTATGCCGCCTACGCCGAGGAAGGTGCCGACTTCGACGCGCTGGCCAAGGAGCAGGAGCGCCTGGAGGCGATCCTGGCCGCCGGTGATGCGCATACCCTGGAAAACCAGCTGGACGTGGCCGCCGATGCGCTCCGCCTGCCGCCGTGGGATGCCAAGATCGCCAACCTGTCCGGTGGTGAAAAGCGCCGCGTGGCGCTGTGCCGCCTGCTGCTGCAGAAGCCGGACATGCTGCTGCTGGACGAACCGACCAACCACCTCGACGCCGAGTCGGTGGAATGGCTGGAACAGTTCCTGGCGCGCTACACCGGCACCGTGGTGGCCGTTACCCACGATCGCTACTTCCTAGACAACGCCGCCGAGTGGATCCTGGAACTGGACCGCGGCCGCGGCATTCCGTGGAAGGGCAACTACACCGAATGGCTGGTGCAGAAGGATGAGCGCCTGAAGCAGGAAGAAAACCAGGAAAAGGCCCGCCAGAAGGCGATCCAGAAGGAACTGGAGTGGTCGCGCCAGAACGCCAAGGGCGGCCGTTCCAAGGGCAAGGCCCGTCTGGCCCGCCTGGAAGAGCTGCAGTCGCAGGATTACCAGAAGCGCAACGAGACCAACGAAATCTTCATTCCGCCGGGCGAGCGCCTGGGCAACATGGTGATGGAGTTCAAGAACGTCTCCAAGAAGTTCGGCGACCGCCTGCTGATCGACAACCTCTCGATGCTGATTCCGCCGGGCGCGATCGTCGGCATCATCGGCCCGAACGGCGCCGGCAAGTCGACCCTGTTCAAGATGATCACCGGCCAGGAAAAGCCGGATTCGGGCGAGATCGTGATCGGCCCGACCGTGCAGCTGTCCTACGTGGACCAGAGCCGCGACAAGCTGGAAGGCAACCACAACGTCTTCCAGGAAATCGCCGGCGGCCTGGACATCCTCAACATCAACGGCATCGAGATCCAGTCGCGCGCCTACATCGGCCGCTTCAACTTCAAGGGCCAGGACCAGCAGAAGATGGTCGGTTCGCTGTCCGGTGGTGAGCGTGGCCGCCTGCACATGGCCAAGACCCTGCTGCAGGGTGGCAATGTGCTGCTGCTGGACGAACCGTCCAACGACCTGGACATCGAAACGCTGCGTGCGCTGGAAGATGCGCTGCTGGAGTTCCCGGGCAACACCTTCGTGATTTCGCACGACCGCTGGTTCCTGGACCGCATCGCCACGCACATCATCGCTTTCGAAGGCGACTCGCACGTGGAGTTCTTCCAGGGCAACTACCGCGAGTATGAGGAAGACAAGAAGCGCCGCATGGGCGACGACGCTGCGCCGAAGCGCCTGCGCTTCAAGGCGCTGAAGTAAGCCCTGCCGCAGAAAACGAAAGGCCGCGCTCGCGCGGCCTTTCGTCTTTCAGGCGTTCCTGACGCCCGCTTTCCGGGCGTTTTCGCTGGCCGCGATTCAACCGTTGATGAACGCAGGCGCCTCAAGCGGGCTTGAATCCCTGTCGTAATCGGACTTTGCAATTCGTTGTATGTTTCCGCGCGCCCACATCGGTTTTCCTACGCCCCGATTCATCCCCCAACGTAGGAAATTCCAATGAAAGCACTGATCATCACCACGGCAGCCGTGATGCTGTCGGGCACCGCCACGGCCGCGACCACCGACTGGGACGGCTTCTACCTGGGTGCCCAGGCCTCGCATGGCGAGGGGCACAGCAAGGACCGCAGCAACGCCAACGCCTCGGAAAAGAGCGTGCGCGGCTTCACCGGCGGCGTGCAGGGCGGCCGTCGCTGGCAGTTCGACAACAGCATCGTGGTCGGCGTTGAAGGCACGCTGTCGTTCGGCAACGTCACCCGTGACTGGAAGGATCGCGAACAGCACCAGTACAGCCCGTACTACGGCGAAGACGCGCTGACCCGTTCGGGCACCCTCGATGTAACGCTGGGCCGTGCGATGGGCCGCTGGCTGCCTTATGTGGGCGCGGGCGTGACCGTGGCCCAGCAGGAATTCACGCTGGGCTGCGACAAGTCGCTGGTGGAGGCCACCAACGGCTGCCGCGTGGCCGAGTTCGAGACCCGCGCCTCGCACCTTTCCACCGGCGCCCACGCCACCGCAGGCGTGCTGTACCGCTTCAACGAGCGCCTCTCGGCCGGTGCCGAATACCGCTACACCCACCTGGGTTCCAGCCCGGTGACCCTGGAAGACCCCAACTACCCCGCTGCGGCGCGTCGCAGCTTCCATACCGACTACAGCAGCGTTACGCTGAAGTTGAACTACCACTTCTAACCGCCTGGCGACGTACCCGCAGGTCCCCCGGGGCGGCAGGGCGCGCAGGCATGAGAGATCTGCGATGTCCCTGTTCGAGCGCCTGTTCCAGCTGCAGCAGCACGGCACCACCGTGCGCACCGAGCTGCTGGCCGGTGTCACCACCTTCCTGACGATGTCCTACATCGTCTTCGTGAACCCCGAGATCCTCGGCACCACCGGCATGGACGCCGGCGCGGTGTTCGTGGCCACCTGCCTGGCTGCTGCACTGGGTTCGGCGGTGATGGCGCTGGCCGCCAACTTCCCGGTCGGCATGGCACCAGGCATGGGCCTGAACGCGTTCTTCGCCTTCACCGTGGTTGGTGCTGCCGGCCTGCCGTGGCAGCAGGCGCTGGCGGCGGTGTTCATCTCCGGCCTGGTGTTCCTGGTGCTGTCACTGACCGGCGTTCGGGCATGGCTGGTATCGGGCATTCCTTCGTCGCTGCGCTCGGCCATCGTGGCCGGCATCGGCCTGTTCCTGGCGATCATCGCGCTGCAGAAATCCGGCGTGATTGTCGGCAATGAAGATACGCTGGTGGCACTGGGACCGTTGAACACGGCGCCGCCGCTGCTGGCACTGGCCGGCTTCCTGCTGATCGCGGTGCTGGAAGCGCGCCGCGTGCGTGGTGCGATCCTGATCGGCATCCTGGCCGTGACCGGCGCGGGCTGGGCGTTGGGCGACGTGCAGTACCAGGGCCTGGTTTCGCTGCCACCGAGTCTGGCACCGACCTTCCTGCAGCTGGACCTGCCGGGCCTGCTGCACCATGACGGCGGCGCACCGATCGCCGTGCTGCTGCAGGTGGTGCTGGTGTTCGTGCTGGTGGAAGTGTTCGATGCCACCGGCACGCTGTACGGCGTGGTCGGCCGCGCCGGCCTGCTGAAGCTGCCCGGCGCGCAGAAGCGTTTCGGCCGCGCGCTGCTGGCCGACAGCACCGCGATTGTTGCAGGCTCGATGCTCGGCACCAGCAGCACCACTGCCTTCGCTGAAAGCGCCTCGGGCGTACAGGTGGGCGGCCGCACCGGCCTGACCGCATTGGTGGTGTCGGCACTGTTCCTGGCCGCGCTGCTGTTCTCGCCGCTGGCGTCGATGGTGCCCAGCTATGCCACCGCACCGGCGCTGCTGTTCGTGGCCGGCCTGATGCTGCGCGAACTGGTGGAAGTGGACTGGAGCGACCTGACCGAATCGGTGCCGGCGGCCCTGTGTGCGCTGGCGATGCCGTTCACATATTCGATTGCCAACGGTCTGGCGTTCGGCTTCATCGCCTATGCCGCGCTGAAGGCCGGCACCGGGCGCTGGCGCGAAGTGCATCCGGCAGTCTGGCTGGTGGCGGTGCTGTTCACCCTGCGCTACGCGCTGGAATGATGCCTGGCTGAGGGTCGGAGCCCATTGCCGTGCAATGGGATCCGACCCCGCAGGACTGCTGCTACCAGCGCGGCTGCAGGCGGCCGTCGGCGCCGAAACGCCAGCGTCCTTCGGCCCAACCCACGCCGAACAGGGCCAGCATCTGCGAGTAATAGGCCGGTGCATCGGCGCGTTGCTGCTCGGCGCTGGGCAAGCTGGCCCGCAGCGACTGCGCGCGCTCCGCTTCGCCCTGCGCGATCAGATAGGGCAGCAGGGCCGCGCGGAATCCGTAGTTGCCTTCGCCCTGCCCCTGGCCACTGCGGGTGTCGATCTTTTCCCACATCGGTGCACCACTGCGCAGGCGCTGCAGCGGTCCGGACAGCGCCGCCAGCTGCGCGCGGAACAACGGATCGCGCGATGCGGTCATGCCTGCCCAGGTGTAGCAGCGGATGGCGTCGTAGCCGCCGACCGCACCGCGCACCGGATCGACGACGAAGCGATCGCCTTTCCACGCCGCCCAGTCCGGTGCGAACCCGTGCGGGCTGCTCTGCTGCAGCAACTGCACGCTGTTGCGCGCCAGCGCCTGCCACGGCCCGCTGCGATCCTCCGCCGCAAAGCGGCGCAGCAGCGGCAGTGGCAGATAGCTGGGGTTGACCCGCGTGGCGTCCCCTTCAATGAACCCCTGTGGGCCTGGCAACAGCATTGGGCCGAGCCCGGGCAGATCCACGATCTCGCGCGCCCGCACCTGCACCAGCATGCCCTCCGCGATGGCCTTCAGCGCCGGACGGCGCCACAGCCGCGCGCCTTCCAGCAGCGCGTAGGCCAGCCAGAGATCGGAGTCCGAGGCCGGGTTGTCGTCCAGCACCCGCCAGGCGCCGGCGTCATCGCGTCCCCACAGCCAAGCCGGCAGGCGCTTGCCCATGTCGCCACCGGCAAGGTTGTCCTGGGTCCAGCCCAGGATGCGGTCGAACAGCGCCTGGTCGTTGTCGACCAGGGCGAAGAACAAGGCATAGGACTGGCCTTCGGAGGTGCTGCGCTGATCGTCCTGGCTGCGATCGATCATGCGCCCGTCGCGGCTCAGGCTGCTGTCGAGCAGTACCTGCCACGCCGGCCAGCGCGGGGCGGGCGCGGCCTGCACACGGCACACGCCGAGCAGCGGCAGCGTGGCGACCGCCTGCAGCAGGCGCCGTCGCCGCAGGTCAGCGGAATTCGCCATACGGCACCAGTGGTGATACGGGCAGCGGCAGGTTTCCCTGCCAGGGCTTGAAGGTGTAGCGCAGGTAGAGCTGGAACGAATTCGGCGAGAAATCGCGGCTGCGCTGGAGGGTGCCGGCAGCGCCCAGCACGAAGTGGTCGCCGAGGCGGCGTTCCACCGCGCCGTACAGGCGGTACCCGGTGCCCGTGCTGCTGCTGTCACCGGTGTACAGGCCGGCCTCGTCCAGCCGCAGCGGGCCGTACTGCGGCTCAAGCTGTGCAATCACGCGCTCGATCAAGGCCTGGTCGGGGAAACGGCTGATCGACGAGGTACGCGCACTGGACACACTGACCGAGCCATCCAGGCGCACCGACCACACGTCGTTGCGCCAGGCAAAGCTGACCGGCAGGCTCAGCGATGCATAGCGCTGCGGGCTGTAGTAGCCGCCCTGGCCCAGCGAGTAGCCGCCCAGGTCCTTCTGGTAGCGCCAGTACATCGCGGTGGTACCCACATCCAGCCGCATGTCGGGGCGCTGGATCAGCTTGTGGTACCAGCCCACCATCGCGCGTGCGCGGGTGTTGTCGACCACGTTGTGCCCGGTCAGCCGATGCCAGCTCCAGTTCGACCACACGCCATCGCGGCCGCCCTGGTCGTAGCCGAGGCTGAAGGTCACGCCGTTGGCGGTGACGCCGCCCCAGCTGATGCCGCTGCGCGGATCAACCGCACCGGCCTGCGACAGCAGCGAATTGGTCATCGGCCGCCGCGACAGCGTGGCGCCCCAGCCGAAGCGCCCGAGGTCGCCATTGAGGGTGACACCGCCAAGCCAGTTGCCGACCACGTAGTTGGACGGGGTGTGGCCGATATCGACGTTCCAGCGGTCATCCAGGGTGCGCCAGCCGACGGCGAAGCCGGCACCGGAGGTGCGCCGCTGGTGCACGAAGCGGGTGCAGCCCGGTGCGCGCAGGCGGCTGTCGTCGGCCTGCAGCAGATCCAGGTCACAGCTGCCGAAATCCTCGTCGTAGGCGCCGCTCTCATCGGTCTGGAAGCGGCCCGCATCGAAGCTGACCTGCTCGATGCGCGCCCAGCCCAGGCCACCGGCGAATGGCGCGTCCAGATGCGCGATGCGGGTATCGCGCGACAGCCGCGAAATGCCCGGCGTGCCATCGCTGCGGCGACCGGTGTCCTGCATCACCGTCAGGGTGGGATTCTCCTGCTGGTACAGGGTTTCCACATCGCTGCGCAGGCTGCGCCGCAACCAGTCATCGCCGGCTGTCTCGCGGCTGGCCAGGGTCAACGCGCGGTTGTCGCGCGGCGTGACCTGGCCGGGAGCCAACACGCCGTTGTCGGCCATCGCCTGCGCGTACATGTCCAGCGCCTGCTGCGGATCATCGCGGCGCACCAGCCGTGCCGCATCACGCCAGGACTGTGCGTCGGGCCCGGTCTTGCGCGCAAGCAACGCGCGCAGGATCGCCAGGGCCTTCGTGTCCTCGCGCAGGTTGGTCCAGATGGTGGCGAGCTGACGCTGCTGGCCGATCTCGTCATCGTCTACTGCCGGCGGTGCGTCGTGCATCTGGCGGCGTGCGCTGGCCAGATCGCCGGTGCCAATCCAGGCCTGGACCTGGCCCAGCTGCGCATCCACATTGTCCGGCTGTGCGGCAAGCACGCGCTGGTAGTAGTGCAGCGCCTGCGCGTGATCGCCGCGCAGGCGCGCCCACTCGGCCATCAGCAGATCATTGTCGGTGCTGGGCGGTTGCTGCTGCAGCAGCGCGATGGCTTCGGCCTCCCTGCCCTGCGCACGCAGATCCCACAGATGATCGACCAGCTGCTGCCGCTGCAGGCGCGCCGACAGCGCGCGGATGTCGTCGTTCCACTTCGCCTGCGGCAGCGCGTCGAGTACCGCCAGCGCCTGCGGCAGCCGATCGGATCCCGACAGGTAGAGCGCCTGCGCGTAGCGCGCTTCGGCGCTGTCGTTATGCGTGGCCATGTCGGCCACCGCCGCGTCGGCCTCGTCCTGCCGGCCAGCGGCGCGCAGCTCGTTGGCCAGCGCATAGGCCAGCCATGCATCGCCCGGCAGTTCGCCGCGCAGCTTCTGTCCCAGCATGATCGCGGTGGTCGCATCACCGGCAGCCAGCGCCTGCTCGCGACGCTCACGCAGGCGGCTGATCTGGAGCTGGCGCAGGTCTTCGGCATACAACCTGCGTTGCGCAGCGGGCAATGCGTTGATGAAGGCTTCCAGCCGCTGCGGGTCGGTGCGGCCGTACAGCTGCACCAGCTTGCGGATCACGTTGGCATCGTTGGGCGCCATCCGCCGCGCAACCTGCAGCTGGCGTTCGGCTGCGGCGTCGTCACCGCGGGCCACGGCCACGTCGACCAGGCCCAGTGCAGCATTGACGTCGCGGGGCTGCTGGCGATGCGCCTGCGCATAGAGGCGCTCGGCCTCGTCCAGCCGGCCGGCCGCCAGCGCCGCATCGGCCTGGTCCAGCTGCAGCCAGTAGCGGGTGCTGGCGATCAGGTCGCGCCACTTGTCGTTGCTGTCGCCGGCCGGGGTGGCCTGCACCGCACGCTGGAAATAGCTGATGGCCTGCTCGCGGCGGCCCTGGCGCATCAGCGCCATGCCCAGCCCCCCCAACAGGTCGGGCTCGCGCGGATAGCCGCGCAACGCCTGCAGCAAAGCGCGCTCGGCCTCTGCATTGCGGCCTGCGTCGAGCAGCTGCTGGCCGCGCAGGCCGGCGCGCCACGCCGGGTCGCTGACCCGCTTGTGCTGGTCGATGTAGCGCTCGCGCACCAACGCGATGTCGGCAAACGCTGGGTTGCGGGTGATGAAGTCCTGCAGCCGGCGCACGCTGCGGTCGTCGGCCGGCTGATCCTTCAGGTAGGCCCATTCGGCGTCCGCCGCCATGCCGCGGGCCTCCGGATTACACCCCATGCGCTGCAGCGCGGCGAGCGCCTCTGCATCGCGGCCGGCAGCGAACAGCATCTGCGACAGCGCCTGCAGCAATGGCACATTGCCCGGATAACTGCGGTCCAGTTCGCCCAGCGCACGGATCGCCTGTGCACGCCCATCCGCCTGGCCGCCGCGCAGGCGCCAGTACTCCAGGCCCAGCTGCAGGCCGGGTGGATCATCGTTGAACAGGCGGCGGTAGATCGCCAGCGCTTCGGCGCTGCGGCCACCGGCAGCGAACAGGCGCGCCTGCTGCAGATCCTGCTGCAGATCACCGCGGTAGGCCCTCCAGAGGCGTTCGCCGGCGGCCAGTTCACGGGTACCTGTACCGATCTCGCGCAGGCGCTTCAGGGTCGCCTCGGCATCCTGCAGCTTCTGTTGCGAGAGCTGCACTTCCAGGATCGCCACCAAGGTGCCGCGATCATCCGGTGCCAGCATGCGCAGCCGCGCCAGGGCGTCTTCGATCAGGCTCTGGCGACCGGTGGCCTCACCGATGCGCACCTGCTGCAACAGCCACTGGCGCTGCTCGGCGACGGTTCCGCCCGGCGTATCGGGCAAGGCCTGCGCCGCGCAGGGCCCGGCACCGGCCAGTCCCAACAGGACGAGGCCGGACGCGGTGACCAGCGGATGCCGCGTACGTGCCATCAGTGCCCCGGGTCCAGGCGCTTGGCCGCGACCCAGCGCAGCGCGCGCCACAGCAGGAAGGCGACCATCAGCACCACCAGCGTGGCCAGCACCGCCAGCAGCGCCGGGTGGTCGGCCAGGTGGTACCACAGCAGCAGCCACCACGGCAGCGCGCCAACGTAGTAGTGATCACCGACGAACTGGCTGTGAATGCCCGAGGTACGCAGGATCGCCACCGATCCGGCGATGGCTTCGCGCTTGCCGGTATCGCTGAGTGCATCGTGGAGCAGGCCGTAGTCGGCGGCATTGCTGGCGGCCAGCGAAACGATGCTGCGCTGCGCATGCGTCGGTGACTGCATGCCGATGATCGCGGCAAACGGTGCCTGCGCGCTCACTGCCACTTCGGTCACCGCTGGATCGCCATCGCGGCTGCCACGGCGGGCCTGTTCCATCGCCTGCTGCGGCGATGGCGACTGGCCATTGAGCAGGCGCGTGCGCTGGTCGTCGATCAGCAGCGACAGCTGCTGGCTACCGCGCAGTTCGGCCGGCAGGGCGCCCAGCATCAGCAGGTCCGCATCCAGCGCGCTGGCCTGCTTCCAGTCATCGGACAGGCGCAGCCCATAGGCCGGATAGCCGCTCTGCACGCCCAGCCCACCGATCAGGTTCAGCAGCAGGCTGACCTGTGCCTCGTTGGCTTGGGGCGGCACCAGCACGACAGTCTCCGACAGATCGGCCATGCGGGTGAAGGGGAATCCACTGAGCGCGAACGCGGACAGGTCCGGCAGGCCCATGTAGTGATGGAATCCGGAGAAGTCGATGGTCGAGTCGTCTTCGATCGCTGCCTGCAGGTTGGGCGGCAGCACGGTCTGGCAATGATCGCGCTGCGCACTGCCCATCACGCTGGCAAAGTTGAAATCGAAACGCAGCTGGTTGCGGTCGCCCAGTTTGAGCGCCGGAATCAGCAGGCGACCGTCATCGGCACCGGCATCGCCGGCCAGCACCGGCAAGCGGATTTCCTCCAGGCCCTGCTTGCCGTTGCGGCGCACCAGCGGGAAGCTGGAGATGAACTGGTCGTTGATCGCCACGCCCAGCCGCGACTCATCGCTGCCAAACGGCGGCGTGTAGCGGTAGCGCAGGTTCAGCGGAATACCCTGGTTGCGCCAGATGAACAGATCCGGCGGCAGGTTGAGGTTGACCGTGATCGGCTGCGGCGACACGCCGTTGGCGTGCAGTTGTTGCGGATAGTCGAGCAGTTCAGCCAAGCGGACGGCGCGGTCGGTGCGCACCCAGTTCGGTGCGTCGTACGGCTTGCGCGGGGCCAGCGGCTTGACCTCATCGACACTGACCTGGCGGCCGCGGAACAGCACGTTGCCGGCCGCCATCGCAGCCACGGCCTTCTGCAGGTCGTCATCGTTGCGGCCCAGCACCAGCAGCAGCTTTCGCTGCGGATCCTCCGGCAGCGACATCAGTTCGATCATCGGGCCGTTCACCGGAGCATGGTTGGCGATCACGGGCGGGAACCTGCCGTTGACCGCCAGCACCACCGCGTGGCCCTTGTCCGGCAGCGTGCCGAAGCTGACCGGGAAACGTGCCTGGCGCCACCAGCCGGAAAGGCTGCCGAAGTACGAGGACATCACCGCCGCCGCCCGCTGCTGTGCCAGGCTCGGCGCAGCGGCGAACACCACTGGCAGTTCCAGCCGTGCTGTATCACGCGGATCGAAGAACGGCAGCGGGAAGTTGGCCAGGTCGTCCTGCATCGCCAGCGGCTGGCCGCCCAGGCGCAGCGTGCTGTTGCTCGAGAGATTGACCCACAGCGAGCTGTGCGTCGGCTCTTCGCAGATGTCGGTGTAGTGGCCGACGAACTCCAGGCGGACCTGGTTGAAATCAGCAATCAGGCGCGCGTCCAGCGGTAGCTTGGCCTGCACCGGGCGGCCCAGCTGCTCGTTGCTGATCGGCACCACGCCCATCATCGCGTCGTTGAGATAGACCCGCAGGTGCGACAGGGTCGGCAGCAGCGACGGTGAAGGCGTGAAGCTCAGATCCAGCTCGGCATCGCGGACCAGGCGGTCACGGCGGACCTGGAACTCGAAGGTGGTGGCATTGCGCACGCCCGACAGCAGCGTGTCCTGGCGGCGCCCCAGCTGCGCGAAGGTGTTCTGCCGCTGCCAGGGCCAGGCGCTGCCCGCCCAGGTCTGCGCCAGCGCGGGCTCGGTACCGGTGGCAGGCGTGGTGGCTGGCGCGGCCGGCACCCCCGGCGCCGGCGGCGCGGCAGGCGCGGTAGTGGGAGGGACAACCGGCGCCGGGGCAGGCGCGCTGTTGCCTGACGCCACGGGCAGGGCCAGCAGGGGCAGCAGCAGCCAACGCAGAGAGGACGGACGGGTCATGGACGAAGCCCTGGATCAGCGGCTGGGTCAGCCGGGTGGGAAGGAAGCGGACGTTGCGGAGCAAAACTGGCCAGCCATCGCAGCAGGCGACGGTTCCAATGTGCGGGGCGGTCGAGGTCGAACGGTGCGAAATCACCCATCCGCCGGTAGCCGCGCCAGCCCAGGACCAGCACGCTCCACAGGCTGCGCGGCAGGCTCTTGGGCTGGTAACCGGCGTGCCAGTCAAGCCAGGCATCGGCGCGGGCGAAGGTGCATTGGGCGAACTCGACGCGCTGGCGCTCGTCCTCGAACAGCAGCAGCAGGCCCAGTCGCTGGCCGACCGTGCGTTGCACGCGCGCCGGGAATGCGAACTCGCGGCGACCCCGCCCCAGCAGCACCTGCACGCGCTGGCCTTCGGCCAGCTGTGCGTCTTCGCCGAGTTCGACGCCCACGCCATCGTTGGAGTAATCCTGCAGCACGCCGCGCAGGCGGCGGCCATCGGGCACCTGCAGCGCCATCGGCAGACGGGTGGTGACGCGATGCGTGCGTCGCACCTGCTGCACTTCGGCCGCCACCGCCAGCGCACCGCCGATGATCAGCAGGTTGTACAGCACCCACAGCGAACTCACGATCACCGTGCCACGTTCGTCAAGTGGGCCGTGCACGAAGCGCCACACGGCAAAGCACAGGCCCAGCACGTTCAGCAGCGCCAGCACCAGGTAGGGCTGCGCCACGCGCCAGTCGAAACGATCGCCGGCCTGGGTGCCGCCCTGTCGGTGACGTTGAACTTGCCGCGGCCCGGACTGAACAGCGCCACGGTGGTGGGCCGTGCGATGTACCAGGCCAGCACCGTCTCGTACACCTCACCCCAGAACGGACGCCGGTACTTGCCCTGGATGCGTGCGTTGGTCAGGCTGGCGTGGGCCATGTGCGGTACCACGAACAACAGGATGGCCAGCGCCGGTGCGTAGATGATGTACACATGCAGCAGCAGGAACGCCAGCGGCGCAGTGAGGAACACCAGGCGCGGAATGCCAGCCAGGAAATGCAGCATCGCGTTGGCGTAGCAGAAGCGCTGGAACAGGCTCAGGCCCTTGCCCAGCAACGGGTTGTCGATGCGGAAGATCTGCACCATGCCACGCGCCCAGCGGATGCGCTGGTTGACGTGCGCGCCGAGGCTGTCGGTGGCCAGGCCGGCCGCCTGCGGAATACGCAGGTAGGCCGAGTTCCAGCCCTTGCGGTGCAGCCGCAGCGCGGTGTGCGCATCCTCGGTGACGGTCTCGGTGGCAAACCCGCCGATGGCATCGATGGCTTCGCGCCGCAGCACCGCGCAGGAGCCGCAGAAGAACGCCGCGTTCCACAGGTCGTTGCCGTCCTGCACCAGGCCGTAGAACAGCTCGCCTTCGTTGGGATCGCTGCGGAACACCTGCAGGTTGCGCTCGAATGGATCGGCCGAGAAGAAGTGGTGCGGGGTCTGCACCAGCGCCAGTTTGGGATCACGCAGGAACCAGCCGCAGGTGATCTGCAGGAACGACCGCACCGGCAGGTGGTCGCTGTCGAAGATGGCCACCAGCTCGCCATCGATCAGGGTCAACGCATGGTTGAGGTTGCCGGCCTTGGCATGGCGGTTGTCGGCACGGGTGATGTAGTTGACCCCGGTGCGCTCGGCGAATGCGCGGAATTCTTCGCGCTTGCCATCATCAAGGATGTGGATGCGCAGCTTGTCGGCCGGCCAGTCCAGGCCCATCGCCGCGTACACGGTGTGCCGCACCAGCGCCAGGTCTTCGTTGTAGGTGGGGATCAGCACATCCACCGTCGGCCACTGGCGGATATCGGCCGGCAACGGCGCCGGGCGGCGCCGCAGCGGCCACGCCACCTGCACGTAACCGAGCATCAGCACGAGCCACGAATAGGTTTCCGCCGCCAGCAGCACCACGCCACAGACCAGGTCGAAGGTGCTGTTCCAGTTCAACGTGGCCGTATAGCGCCACCACAGGTACCGGCAGGACACGGTGATCGACAGCACGACCAGCACCAGCGTCGCATAGCGCCCCTGCATGCGCCGCACCAGCAGCGCGATGGCCCACAGCAGCACCACGAACACGAACTGCGCCAGATAGGTGAACGGCTGGGTGATGCACAGCGCCGCCAGCCCCAGCGTGGCCAACCCGACCAGCAGGGTCAGCAGGTGCCGCGAACGCGGCGACAGGCTGCCCATCTTCCGGCCGAACCATGCCGCCACGCGGCTGTTCCAGAATTCACTGGGTGCATCGCGCATGGCGCGCAGGTAGCGCAGGCGGCCGCGACCGGCCGCACCGCGCAGTTCGGCAATGCGTTCGCGACGGGCCCGGGCCAACCGTTGCCGCCTCAGCGAGGGCTGCGGTACCAACCGCACCACCGACAGCCACATGGCCTGGATCAACAACCGCAGTGGATCGCCCGGGCGCCAGCGGCGGTCGCCCTGGATCTGCGGGAAGGCGTTGCGCAGGCGCGGGGCCTGTGCCTGCCATGCCGGCCCTTCCAGGCGCAGCAACGCCCAGCCCACGCACTGCAGCAGCCACAGCAGCGAGCGGGTTGGCCAAGGCGCATGCACGCGTTCGCGCAGGCGCCCCCAGTCCAGGTAGTAGACGCGGGCGCCCATCAGCGTGTCCCCGCAACGGGCTGGCGCCGTGCGGCCTCGGCCAGGCACCACAGCACCAGGCCATCGACATCGGCGGCGGCCAGCGAATCGGTCGCATAGCGCCCCAGTGGCTGCTTGCTGGCCAGCGCGGAGGGCACCCGCGCATCCTCGTGCAGCGGCTGCGGCACCAGCCGCGGGCCGTGCGCGTGAAGCCACAGCTGCATCAGATCGCGCTGCACCGGGATGACCGGGTCATAGCGGTTGGCCAGCAACAGGCGTGTGTCCTCCGGCTGCCGCTGCAGGAACACGTGGCTGACCGGATCGACACAGGCCAGGCGCAGCGGCAGCGTGCAGCGCACGTGCTGGTTGATGGCCGCTGCATGCGCCGGCAGGCGCTGCGGCAGGTCGAACAGGATCCAGTCGAACTGGGTCTCCAGCAGCGGAATGCGTTCGGCCCAGGTGCCCGGTGCCTGTTGCAGCTGCTGTTCGATGCGCATTGCGGCCTCGCTATCGACGCGACCATAGGGCAGCACCGCAAGTCCTGCTGCAACGGCGTAGGCGGCATCACGCCAGTCCGTGCCGTCCAGCTGCGCGCGCCCCCAACCGTTGTCCACGTCGGCAGGCAGCCCCAGGTGCAGGCCGAGCATCTGGTCCGGACTGCATTCGACCAGCAGGACGCGCTGGCCCTGCGCGTGCAAGCCCTGGCCGAGTGCGGCCAGCACCGTGGTGACACCGGTTCCGCCATGGATGCCCTGCAGCGACAGCACGGTGCTCATCGGCGCGGCTCCAGTTCGGCCAGCAACGGCCAGCGCGCCAGCGCCTGGGCACGCTCATGCTGGGCAGAGAAGTCCACGTAGGGCAGCCCCGGCATGCCCAGGCTGCGGCGCAGCAGGTCGATATCGTCCTCTTCCACGGACAGCGTGACCGGTACGGCAAGGATGTCGGCAGGCATCAGCGTGCCTCCTCGGGGTAGGGACTCCAGGCCTGGCTGCCCTGCAGCTGCAGCCAGGGCTTGCCGGCGTACTCGATGACCTTGGCGCCTTCGTTTTCCGACACCGACGGTGTCTGCGGCAGCCCCTTCAGCAGACTGTCCCAGTTGCGCTCGCTCGGCGGCGACTGGGCATTGAGCGCGTACACGCGCGAAACCAACTCGGACACGGCAAGGTAGCTGCTCGGTTCGGGGACATGACGCGGGCCGCCGGCCGCCGGCGCGCCCATGCCGATCAGCTTCACGCCCACCGGCACGTGGGTGATCGACGGGCTGGGAATCTCGCGCATGCCCGGAATCTGCATGCGGTCGCCATGCAGGGCCGCGCCATGCTCGGGTACCACCACGATCATCGCGCGGCGGCCACTCTTCTCCACCGCATCGACGAAACCGGCCATGTCGCCCAACACCATTTCCGCACGTGCCTTGTAGTCGGCGGCATTCGAACGGCCATCGGCGCCGACGATGCGGTTGCCATCGTGCAGCGAAATCGTGTTGTAGAACAGCGCCACCTGCTGGCTGGACCCGGCCAGCCGCTGTTTCCACCACGCCATCAGCACATCGCCATCGCGGCGCAGCGGCGACTTGTCGAACGCCACCAGCGCTTTAGGAAACGCGCTGATATCCATCGGCTGTGCCTGCAGCCCGCCGTACTGGTGCAGTTCACCGATGAAGTCGTCGAAGTGACCGTCGTGGTTCATCGCCAGCTGGCTCTGGAAGCCCAGACGCTGCAGGTTCGAGAACAGCTGGCACTCGGCCGGCACCGGATCGAACAGCCCGGTATGCGAGGTCTGGCCACAGCTGGCGCGCAGCAGGCGGATCGCCGCCGGGCCGCTGTAGGCGGTTGCCGAGTTGAAGTCGTCGAACACCACGTCCATGTGGTCGAGCAGATTGTTCTGGCGCAGCCCCACTTCATCCAGATCGCTCCATGCCAGCGAGCAGATGTTGAGGATGATGACGTCGAACGGCGCGCCGCTGCCCGGTGCCGGGAAGCTGGTCTTGAGGCTGGCCTGCTGCTGGTAGAAGCCGGCCAGCCATGCGTTGAGCGTATCGTTGTTGGCCGGCGGCAGGCCGCCACCTGAAGTGCCTGCGACGCTGGTGGTGGCCGCGGTGGCGGTACCCTGCCCCCAGTTCCAACCCGCCGGCATCGGTATCGCCATCACAGCCAGGCCAAGCATGCCCAGCACGCTCAGAGTGGTGATGCGCAGCCACGGCTTGAGCAGTACGTAGGCCAGCACCAGCATCGCCAGTACCGCCACCATCTGCCAGTTGATGAAGCGCTGGGCCAGCTCGAGCCAGTAATCCGCCGAGAAGTCCAGCACGCCAGGTTGCACCAACAGGCGCCGGAACGGCGGCCACCAGGTGTCCTGGTAGTACAGCGCCACGCCCACCGGTACCGCAGCGACAGTACGCGCGATGCGTGCCCAGCGCCAGCGCAGTGGAACCAGCAGCGCGCCCAGGAACAGCAGGTTGGGCAGGATCTTCAGATCCAGCGCGCCCATCCAGGCCAGTACCACCTTGGACAGGAAATACAGGTTCCAGCCGCGCAGGTCGGCCCAGGCGAAGGGCGATGCGGGAGCCACCTGCGGACTCATGCAGCCCCCCGCGGCGCACGCAGGCGTACACCGGCGCGGCGCAGGTGGCGAGGGGGCAGCCAGCGCGCGGCACGGCGGCGCAGCGCACGCCACAGCGTACCGAGCATTGCACCGAAGGGAACCATCACGAGCGCACAGGCGACGATCAGGGTCCAGAGTTGCTGGTCGGTGGTCATGCGCGATCTCCCAGTCGCAGCGGCTTCGGGACAGTGAAAACAGGCGCCTCCAGCGCCGGGGCCACCGGTGGCAGGGCGGCGGGCGCTTCGGGCAGGACCTCGGCCTCCGGATCGCTGCTGCCGGCGTTCATCGCTGCAATGTCGTATTCGGCCAGACGCTGGTAGCCATCGAACAGCTCCCGCCAGGGTAGGCGGAACAGATTGCCCAGGGCCTGTTCGACCGCATCACGCCGGCACCCGAACAGGAACAGGCGCACCTGCCCGCGGTAGACACAGGCCAGATCGCCTTGGCGGCGGATGCGCAGCTGCTGCAACGTCTGCTCGGCGCGCAGGCCGGCCACCGGCTGCAACGCCAGCACGGCGCTTTCCACTGCGCTGCCGTCCTGGTCGATGCGTTCGCCGGCGATCTGGCGGAAGCGTGCGGCGTTGACCAGGCCGCTTACCGGTGGCGGCCGATGCGCACGGATCAGTGGCTCCGGATCGTCAGCCAGCTGGCCCTGCCAACGCTGACGCTGCACGGTTTCCAGCAGGGTCAGCAGGCGCGGCAACGGCGTGGCTGACGGCACTACCAGGCTGCAGCCGCACTGCATCAGCAGCCGCTCATCAGCGTAGCGCAGGCAGGGCTGCAGCTCGCGCACCACCAGTTTCAGTGCATTGCCACGTTCCCGGCGCAAGCGGTGCAGCAGTCGGGCCAGTGCATCCACCTTGGCGTTCTCGTCGATGGCCAGCACTACGGTGGCCTCGCGCGCCTGCAGCGCGGCCGGCAACAATCCAGCCCAGCCGTCATACAGGTGCCAGGCTGCCGACAGTGGCGGCGCACCGTCCAGTACTTCGGTCTGGGCCAGGAAGACATCGCGATCACTGCCACTGGTGGCATCGACCCCAGTCCCAGCGGCATCGGCCTCGGCCAGATGGCGCAGCCCGCGGCTTTCCTGCTCGACGCCGAACGATCGCTGGGCCACCACGCCATGGCTGTTGGACCAGTAGTGCAGCAGCAGCTGCAGGGCACCACGATGCGGATGCAACTGGGCCACACCGGCGCAGCTCCGGTTCAATGACAACAGGCGCGGGGCCAGGGTCGCCACTTCGCCATGGCACAGCAACAGCAGCACCTGCTGCGCCTGCCCGGCCCAGTCCTGCAGCTGCTGGCACCAGCGCGCCAGCCGGGCATCATCCCAGCCGTCCAGCGCCGCCACCGGGAACTGCACCACGCTGAGCCGGGTGCGCACCGAGGCGGTGCGCGGCAGATCGCCGGTCAGCCCGCGCAGCGCCTGCTGCATGCCGTGATGCGACCGCTGGAACAGCCGCAGGCGGGCCGGCCCCTGATCGGCCGGCAGCAGCGTCAGCATCGATTCGGCCCCCCGCCCCAGCGTGACCAGCACGGCCTCATCCAGTGCGTCGGCCGTGGCCAGCACACCGGCACCGAGCAGATCCGTCGGCGCGCTGCCCGCGGCAACGACCCAATACAGGCCCCCGCTGCGCATCTCCACCAGTTCGGTGGGCAGTCCGGCAATGGCAAGGTGTGGTGCTGGCACGCCGAATCCTTTCATTGCCCCTCACCCAGGCCGACGGCCCGGCAGCGGGGGCGCTGCAGTGGAGAAGGGATCATTTCCATGACGCACATCACATTCATGTGTCTGTACGGCAATGATAGCCCTGATCTTCACGTCTGCGGGATCAAGACGCAGTCAACGCCCCCCGCGGAGCGGGGGGGTGAGGCTCCAAACTCAGCAATGGGAGACCTGCGTTACTCGTACTGGATGGTGAACGTCGCCTGCCCGTTGGCGGTGCCGGCACCGACGGTACCTGCCTGGGTCTGCACATAGCGCGCGCGCAACGGCAGCGCCATGACGCTGGTACCCGGCGCCGTAGTGCCGACGTTGATGGTCTGGCCGAAGCGCACTTCTCGCTCGGTGCTGCCGTCGCGCTGGACCATCTGGATGCCGATGCGCGTGGCGCTGTTGCTGGCCGCGCTGAGCTTGAGCACGCCCGGCATGTTCGAGCTGTCCTGGTCGGCGTCGAGGCGGATGCCGATCTTGCTCTGGTAGGCGGCCACGTTGCTGCCCTGGCAGTTCAGGCGGATCTCGAAATCGCGATCAGCGGCCTTGGAGCCGACACCGGTGAAGGTGGTGTTGGGCACGCTGCCGAAATCGACGGCGATGTTGCGGCTGCCGGCCTGCACTTCGCAGGTGGGGCTGACCACGGTGGTACCCGAGCCCTTGAACGTCGAGGTCAGCTCCGGACGGCCAGGACCGTCGCCGTCGAGATAGTAGGTGGTGAAGCGGCCGTTGGGCGCGATGATGCCCGAGCCCGTCTGCGCGGCGGTCTTGATCAGCTCCACGCGGAAGCGGCCACCATTGAGGGTCAACGTCCGGTTGCCCCCCAATTGCAGCGTGTGCGGGTAGTAGGTCTGGATGGTGCCCGAATCACGATAGACACGGATACCCACCCCCGCTACATCGGTCGCATAGACGTTGCTGAAACCCGGGACTGCGTTTTGCTGTGCGGCGTTGACGAAACGCCCGTTGGCACTACCGCCCCAGCGATCGCAGTAACCGATGCTGTCGCGCTGGTTGATCGGCACGATCAACTCCTTGATCACACCACCGACGGGCAGGCTGGGCAGGATCACGATCTGCCCCATGTCCATCTGCACGTCCTGCGCGACAAAGCCCTGCTGGGTGATATAGCAGGTCGCCAACGCCGGGCTGGCCACGGCGATACCCCCCATCACGGCCATGGCGGCAAGCAGCGTGCGGCTGCGGGAAGAAATCATCGGCATGCTGCCTCCAGCGGGATGAAGCCGGTCTTGGACGCATCGGCGCCCGCCGGAACCTGGTAATCGATGGTGCAGCGCTGGTCTGCACCGGCGCCCCACTCCACCAGCAGGCGGCCCTGGCTCTTTTCACTGCGCACGTACAGGCGGCCGCCCTGGCTGACCATGCCCACCGGCTGGCCCTGCTCATCCTTGACCTGCGCACCGAACGGCATGCTGCGGCCATCGGCATTGCGTACCTGGATCAGCAGCGCATTGCCCTTGCGGGTATCGAAGCGCAGGTAGCTGATGGCACCGGCGAACGGCGCGATCGACTGGCTGGTGCTTTCCAGCTCGACGTCATGGGCCATGCCCTGCGGGTCGAGGGTGACGGTGTTGAGGCGGTACGGCGACACGTACGGGACCACCGCGTAGCCGCGGCCATCGACGCGGAGGCCCGGGGCGTTGCTGACGATCGCATCGCGCGCGCCCGGCGCTTCCACCAGCACCATGGTGTCGCCCCGCTGCGGAGTGAAGGTGAAGCCGCCCGGATGCACGACCACGCTGCCGTTGGCACCGACCGAAGCCTGGCGGAAATCGCGCGAGTGGCTGTAGGTCGCGTTCAACGCGGAGTAGCGGCTGCGGTACTCGGCGTTGCCGACCGCCGTGGTGCCACCCTCGCGGGAATCGGACAGCGCCACGCCGTAGCTGAAGTTGTTGTCGACGCCGGCCGAACCGGTGATGCCGACGCGGCTGTTGTCGTAGCCACCACGATCGCGCATGCCCAGATCGGCGCTGAACGACACCGGGTGGGTACCCCGGCCCAGCGGCACGCTCATCGACAGCAGGTACTGGGTATCGGAACGGCCGAGCACGCCCTCTTCGGTGCGCAGCGCCGAGAAGCCGTAGTTCACCGAGCGCCAAGCGTTGTTGTAGCCCACCTGGTACTGCTTGGAGGTGCCCGAACGATCATAGAAGTCGCGCACCGAGCCGGTCACGTACAGCGCGCCGCCGCGACGTCCCAGCGGCTGGTTCAGCGTTATCTGGAACTGGCTGCGCTGACGGCCACGGGTGGTCGGATCGATGCCGCGCGTGTCCGAATCACGGCCATACAGCGCATCCTGCAGGCTGTAGAAGCCTTCGGTCGAATAGCGGTAGGCGGCCAGGGTCAGGTTGGTGCCGGTCTCGCCGATCATGTTGCTGTAGCTCAAGCGCACGCTGGCACCGGTGTGGTTGCCGTAGTGATCGAACGAGGTACGCGCATGGGTGACGTCGGCAGCGAATGCGCCGACCGGCGTGGACAGGCCGACGCCGTACAGCAGCGACAGGTAGCCATCGCTCAGTGCACTGCCACCGTACAGGGTCAGCTGGTTGCCGATACCGCGCTGGTAGGTGCCCTGCACCAGCCACGGCTCATCGGCCAGCAGCTTGTTGCGCACCTGGCCGGCCGTCAGCGAGTAACGCGACACGCCTTCGCGCAGCATCTGCGGCACCGAACCGAACGGCACCTTGAATTCGCGGCGGCGGCCATCGGCCTCGATCACGCTCACTTCCAGGTCGCCGCCGTAACCGGTCGGGTACAGGTCGTCGATGACGAAGCTGCCCGGCGAGACGGTGGAGGAGTAGATCAGCTGCTCGTTCTGGCGCACTTCGATGCGCGCGTTGGTCTCGGCGATACCGCGCACCACCGGCGCGTAACCGCGCAGCGAATCGGGCAGCATGCGGTCGTCGCTGGCCAGGCTGGCACCGCGGTAGCCGATCGAATCGAACAGTTCACCGGTGGTGTAGGCCTCACCGATAGTGAGCATGCCGCGCACCTGCGGAATGCCGCGCTGCGCATAGGTGGCAATGCTCTGCCAATGGCGGCCGTCGCCCTCGGACCAGGTCAGGTTGGAATCATGGCGGAACTGCCAGCCGCCCAGGTTCAGGCCGGCGTTGAGGCCGAGGTAGGCGCTGCGGTTGCGCTGGCCACCTTCCACACGGCTGTTGCTGTCGATGGCGTTGAAGCTGTAGCCGACGAAGCCGGCATTGATGCCACGGTCCCACAGCGCCGGGTTGACGTAGCCGCGCGCCTCACGGCGCAGGAACACCTGCGGGATGCTGAGGTCGTAGCGCAGGTTGCCGCTGTCATAGACACCATAGGCATTGGCCATGCGCTGCTGGACCGGCACGCAGCTGGTCTTGTCGGTGGGCACGGACGGATCCTGCTGCAGCAGCACGGCCTCGCTGTCCACGCCCATTTCTTCCAGCATCGGCAGCGGCAGGCAGGCGTCGACACGGCCCTGCGCATCGGCCTTGAACTGCAGATCGCGACGGCCCTGCCAGGCACCGTTGACGTAGACGTCGACACGATAGTTGCCGGCCACCATCGGGTTGCCGTTGCTGAAGGCCGCCAGGTCCACCTGCTTGGCCTGGCCAGACAGGAAGCTGGAGTTGAACTGGGCCGATTCCGGTGCACGCGCATTGGCCGCACCACTCTGCGCCATCAGCGCCTGTTCGCCGAGATTGGCCGGGGCAGCCAGCGCCCATCCTGGGCAGGCCACACCAGCAACCAACAGGCAAAGCGCCTGATGGATCGACAATGTCAATCTGTTTCCGATCACACTGACATTCCTTCAATTCGCCGCACAGCGGCGGTGGCGGGATGCGCAAGGCCAGGGGCCGGCGCGGCGCGTTCAGCCCCCGGTGCTGCCGAGGCGGATGGTGTGTTCCACCCGGCCGCCGTAGTCGTTGATGGTGATGAAGCGGACCTGGCCGGTGCCCGCCGGTGCGGCGAACTCCAGGCTCTGCTTCGGCGCGACCATCGCGCCCTTGTCCTCGACGGCCTTTTCACTGCTGCCGGTCACGGCATGTACTTCGGCCAGAGTGACGTGGAAGGGGCTCGGGTTTTCCACCCGCAGGCGGTCGCCATTGCGGGTCCAGCGCAGCGCCGCCGGTGCGTCATTGGCGACGCCCTTCAGGCCCTGCGGCCGGTAGAAAAGCTTCAGGCGCGAACGAAACGCCACCTGCAGGTAATTCTGTTCGCCGCTGTCAGCGTTGTCCGGGGACGGCGGCACATCCAGCACGTTGAGCCAGAACACCGACTCGCGGTCGGTCGGCAGCTGCGCGCCGGAGAAGATCAGTCGCAGCGCCTGGCTGCGGCCCGGTTCGACGCGCGCGATCGGCGGCGTCAGCACGAACGGAGCGTCGCTGGTATCGGCGGTCTGGTTGGCATCGCCACTGTCGATCCAGGCCTGCACCAGCGCCGGCGAATCGCCCACGTTGTCGACCTGCACGGTGACTTCGCGCGCCTGCGCCGGATAGATCACTCGCGTGCCATTGACCACCACGCCGGCCAGTGCGTTCTGGCAGAAGGGCAGCGTGAACGCTGCCAGCAGCAGCGCCCGGGGAAAGATTGCTTTCATCGGAAGTACTACGCTCGAGGGGTGTGGCCAGCGGCCGCGGAACACCGGCCGGCGCGAACGCCGGCCAGTGGGGGCATGACTGCGATCAGTTGTAGATGATCGTGTACTTGACGCTGCTGGTGACGTCGCCCGGAGTGGCGGCGGCAGTGGCGTAGTACTCAGCGTAGTAGTTCAGGTCGGCCGAGCCGTCGGTGCCGACGGTGACCCACTGCGAGTTGGTCTGGGCCAGGCCAGCACCAGCCGCCTTGATCGGCAGGAACTGGTTGTTCGAGCCCAGCAGCTGCAGCTGCACGTTGGTGGCAGCGTTGGCCGAGGCCTGGTTGACCAGGCGGCCACTGTTGAAGTCGACGGTCGAACCCGGCTCGAAGTAGGTGGCGACGTTGCCGGCGCTGCACTTGGTCAGGTTGATGGCGAACGGGGTACGGCCCGCAACGGCGCCGGCGGTGGCCAGGGTGTTCTTGGACACGGTCGGCAGGGTCACGGCGAAGTCCTTGCCGCCCGGGGTCGAGATGGTGCAGGTCTTGTCGGTCACCTTGCCATTGAAGGTGATGGTGCCGTCGGCGGCGTTGGCGGCCAGCGGAGCGGCGGCCAGCATCAGAGCGGCGATGATATTGATCTTGTGCATTCGCTTTTACCTAACCCTACTGAAGAGATGAGAAGTAGAGGAGGAAGCAAGGAGCACTGCCGGGCTAACAAGACCCATCCTTGCGTCTCACCTGTGGCCGGACTCGGACGTAGCTTTCCCTGAATCCGTGACGCAAGTATAGGTGCAAGTGTGATGAAAGTCTCATTATTTTTCTGAACGTCAATTCATTGACGCTGGAAATGTGACGTGATAGCCAAAATCAGGACCCACGGGGGTTCGGGAACCCGACGGTCGCCGGATCAGGTCAGAAGCGACCCTGGATGACGCTTCGGGTGGCGCGTTCGGCATGCACGGAAACAAACCTTTTCCCGGCGGAAATCGTCTTCTTTGATGCGCATCACTCTTTCTTGGTGATGGCCCTAGCAGATTCGGAATCGTCCTATTAAAGGCTGATCGAAGCTGTCGCTAACTAGGACACACCGAACCAGAGAACGTGTCATGAGGAATTCCATTCTGCTGTGCGTGGCCCTGATGTCCGTCAGTGCGCTGGCCCAGGCCAGCAGCGGCAGCATCCGTTTCAGTGGCCGCATCGCCGAGCCGGGCTGCACGGCGAATCTGTCCCAGGGCGAGCTGAGCCTGGCCGCCTGCCCGCCGTCGGCCAAGGGCTCGACGGTGGAAGTGACGGCGCTGGCCAACGGCCAGGCCGCGACGCTGCGCGACGGCAAGCGCCACGGCCAGAAGCTGTCGGTGTCGGCCAGCGCGCTGCGCGCCGGCGATATCGCCTTCTCCGAGCGTTACAGCGTGCAGGCGTCGACGCAGCAGCCGCTGCAGGGCGCCTACCTGGTGGTGGTCGACTACCTGTAAGCCGGCACGCTTACGCCGGCGGCAGCTCGAACACCTGGCGCAGGTAGGCCAGGTAGCCCGGGTCGTCGCACATGCTCTTGCCTGGCGAATCGCTGAGCTTGGCCACCGGCTGGCCATTGCAGCGGACCATCTTGATGACGATGTTGAGCGGCGTTGGCCCCAGATCATTGGTCAGGTGGGTGCCAACGCCGAAGGCGACCTGGCAGCGACCACGGAAGTAGTCGTACAGGCGCATCACCTTGGCGATGTCGAGCCCATCGCTGAACACCAGCACCTTGGTGCGCGGATCCACCCGGCGCTGCTGGAAATGCGCCAGCATGCGGTCGCCCCAGTCGAACGGATCGCCCGAGTCGTGGCGGACACCGTCGAACAGCTTGCAGAAATACATGTCGAAATCGCGCAGGAACGCATCCAGGCCGACCACGTCGGACAGCGCGATGCCGAGGTCGCCGCGGTACTCGCGTGCCCACGATTCCAGTGCCGCCACCTGCGAATCACGCAGGCGCGGGCCAAGTGCCTGGAATGCCTGCAGGTACTCATGGGCCATGGTGCCGTGCGGGGTCATGCCGTACAGGCGGGCGAAGTGCACGTTGCTGGTGCCGACCAGTTGCGGGCCGAGCGCATCGCGCAGCAGCGGCAGCAGGCGCGCATGCCAGTCACGCGAATAACGGCGGCGGCTGCCGTAGTCGGCAATGCGGCACTGTTCGAAACCGGGAGTATCACGCAGCAGCGCGGCCTTGGCCTGCAGCCGACGCTCGCCCTCGGCAAAGTCGGCGGTGGTGGTGTTGCGGAACCAGACTTCGTTGATGATCGCCAGCAGCGGGACTTCGAACAGGATGGTATGCAGCCACGGGCCAGTGATGTCCAGTTCGATTTCGCCGGGCACGGCCGTCGACGCGCGCAGCTGGATGTACTTGCGGTCCAGATGGAACAGGCCGAGGAAATCGGCGAAGTCGGGCTTCACGAAGCGCAGGCCGCGCATGTAGTCCAGTTCCGCGTCGCTGAAACGCAGGCTGCACAGGTGGTCGATCTCTTCGTCGATCTGGTCGATGTAATGGGCCAGGTCGATGCCGGGCGTGCGGCACTTGAACCGGTACTGCACCTGGGCACCGGGGTGCTGGTGGAGCACCGCCTGCATCATGGTGAACTTGTACAGGTCGGTGTCGAGCAGGGACTGGATGATAGGCATGAGGCGGATTATGCGCCCGGACGGGTGAACCGGGGTGGCTGCGGGCACGCTCGGCTCTCCGCGTGGATAGATCCGCGCCATGCGTGGATGCAGGTTCGGCCCTACAACGACCTGCGCAACAGGCGCGGTACCAGCATCAGGGCGTGCACCCAGATCGCGGCCCACACCGCCACGCGGACCGGCAGCGAACGCTGCCTGGCCTCGAACTTCTGAAAGTAGCGCCACAGGCCCCTGTGCTTGTGCCATTCAACGAAGAACGGCCGCGATCGGCTGGAGACGCCACGTACATGGGTGACCTGCAGGTCGTTTGCAATCGCCACCACGGCCCCGGCTTCGCGTGCACGCCGGCACAGGTCCAGGTCTTCGGCGTGCAGACGATACCCGGCGTCCCAGCCTCCGATCCGGTCGAACAATGCACGCGGCATCATCAGCAGTGCGCCAGACAGTGCCGGCACCCGCTGCAGCACCTGCTGCGGGTCACGCGGCAGCGCCAGCTTCGAGCCCCTTCCCGGCGAGCGCAGCATCATCAGGAAATCCGGGTCGCGGCGGCGCACGGCTTCGTCGGCATGGCCCTGCTCGTCCACCTGTTCGACACCGAGCAGGCAATCCCCCAGTGCTTCCGCCCGGCTGCGCAGTGCGGCCAACGTCTCCGGCTCGACCATCAGGTCCGGGTTGATGAAAGCCAACCAGGGGCTGCGCGAATCGGCCACGCCCTGGTTGTTGGCAGCGGCGAAGCCGGGATTGTCCGGGTTGCCGACGAAACGCACGCGCGGATCGTGGCTGGCATGGCGCTGCACGATGTCCAGCGTGCCATCCATCGAGCCATTGTCGATCACCCGGATCTCGGCCACGTCCTGCGCCTGGCGCAGGCGCGAGAGGCAGGCATCGATGGTGCTGGCACTCTGGTAGGTCACGACGATGGCGGCGATGGCAACATTCAAGCGAGTGACTCCGGCGCGGAAGGAACGAACAGGTCGCCCTGTTCCTTCGGCATTATCGCCTGCCGCATGCGCTGCTGCAGGTCGGCGCGCAGCCTGTGCAATGGATCGTGCATCAGGAAATCGGCCAGGCGCGGCACCCAGCCAGGCCAACGCGCAGCCAGCGCCTCAAGGTCGCCATCGCGGCTGGCCGCCTCGCCCGCCCGGCTCACAAAGGCGGTCTCGCACAGTACGTTGCGCCAGCCCAGGCCGGCCATGCGCAGGCTGAGGTCGACCAGGGCCGCGTTCCAGCCGGCGTAGCTGTCCACATCCAGGCCACCGGCGCGGCGGCGCGCATTGCCACGCACCAGAACCGCATGGGTGACCGCCGATGGCAGTTCCGGGTGCAGCGCCGGCAAGGCGGCGCAGGTCTGTGCCAGCAGCGCCGCATCCTCGGGCTCGGGATTGATCTCGCCCAACCGTGGCCACGCCGCGGTTTCGCCGGCATTGCACCACGGCGTTGCGGTCGCGATGGCGGCATCGCGGGCGAAGGCGTCCTCCAGTTGTTGCAGCCAACCCGGCGCAGGCACGCTGTCCGGTGCCAGCACGGCCACGTCCAGGCCATCGCAGGCGCGCAGCATCTCGTCCAGATGGGCGACCTCGCCCAGTGGCCGCGCGCGCCGGGTGTACTCGGCCTGTAGTGGCGTATGTGCCAGCCAGTGTTCCACCACCGCCTGCGCACGCGGCCCGGTCTGCGCATCGTCGGCCAGCCAGACTGCGGTGCCCGGCGCGGTGCCGGCATCCAGTGCGGCCAGGCAGCGGTCGAGCGCGGCATCGTCCACGCACAGCGGCAACAACACGATCGCCCCCATCCCGCCTCCGTGGTTGTCGGTAGCCACAGCCTAGCACCGGGAGGGTATCGGCCGGGTTGCACCCGGCACCCGCTTCAGGCCAGGGCAACAGCAACAGCCGAAGCAAGAGCTGGGTTCCTGGGGGATGGCGGGGTGGGTCCGGTTGCGGGGGACGCTGCAAGTCCCCCTCCGGGGCCCGGCCCAGCCGCTGGCGGCTGTGCGTTCGGGCGCTTGCGAAGCAGTGCTTCTCAAGCAAAGCGCCCTCACCCATGTAAGCTCGGTCGCCGCTTGCTCGTGTGCGCTGTCCTGCGCACACGGCAAGACCGGGGTTGGGCGTCCTGCCCAACCCGCCCGAGGCATGCCTCGGGCCCATGCGGCGCACGCCCCCACAATCGGACCCACCCCACCGTCGACAGTTTTCCACGATCTGTCGAGCATTGCCTTCTGTAGAGCCGAGCCATGCTCGGCTCAGATCTCACAGATATCGAAATATTCGATTTCGATGGAGAGTCATCCACGCATGGCGTGGATCGTGTCGACCAAGGTCGACACCTACCAACAGCAGCAGGAAACTGTCGAAGGCGGGGCACTGTGGGTTTGCGGGGTGTGAGCCGCATGGATGCGGCGACCAAGCCTACATGGACGTATTTACGGCGCCCCCGCAAACCCACAGTGCCCCGCCATCCCTCAGTAAACCCGCTGTTGCTGTTGCTGTTGCCGTTGCCGTTGCCGCTGCTCCAGCTTCAGCCTCGGCGGGTGCCGGGCGCGGCCCGGCCGCAAACCCCTTACTTCTTTGCGCGCGGCTGGTTCAGTGGCTCCATCGCGCGGAAACGCTGGCTGTACTCGTCGGTCAGATTCCGCGCTTCCAGGCTGTTGCGCACGATGCTCGGGGTCAGCAGCACGATCACTTCGGAACGGCGGCTGGAGCGGCTCTTCTGCCCGAACAGCGCGCCAACCACCGGAATCCGGCTCAGGCCGGGAATGCCGCTGCTGCCATCGGTGCCCGAATCGGTGATCAGGCCGGCCAGCATGATGGTGTCGCCGCTCTGCACCGCCGCTTCGGTCGACAGCTTCTTGGTGGAAATGCGCGGGTTGCAGTTGCGCTCGGTCGGATTGCAGTTGTCGGGCACGTTCGAGGCGCTGCTCACTTCCTGCACGATGTCGAGGAACACCGTGCCGTCGCGGGTCACGCGCGGGCGCACCTTCAGGATCACGCCGGTGTCGATGTACTGCACCGAGCTGTAGCTGCTGGTGCCGATGCCGGTATTCACCGTGGTGGTGTTGATCGGCACTTTGTCGCCCACGTTGAGCGTGGCCTCGGCGTTGTTGCGCACGAACACCGAAGGCGTCTGCAGCAGGCGTACATCCGTGACCTTGTCCAGCGCACTCACCACCGCCGCGCCATTGTGGCCGGTGAATGCCCAGCCCAGGCCTTCGCCGCCCGTTGCGGCACCGGCGAAGCTGCTCCACGAGCCACCCGCTGCCGCCGGCAGGGTCACGCCGCCCAATGCGCCCGTCAGGGCACGCCCGGCCACGGCGTTGTCGAAGAACCAGTTCACGCCGTACTTCAGGTCGCCATCGAGCGAGACCTCGGCCACCTGGGCTTCGATGTGCACCTGCAGGGGCATCACATCCAGCTTCTCGATCACCTCGCGGATCGACCGCCAGGCCTGCGGGGTCGAACGCACCAGCAGGGTGTTGGTCTCCTCCACCGCCGACACGCCCACGCGGTCGCCTTCCACTTCCAGGCTGACACTGACGTTGCCGGACTGGCGCTGCGGCAGGTTCATGCTGCCGTTGCCACCGCCACTGGAGCTGCTGCCCGGGACCGAGCCGAAGCTGCTGCTGTTGTTGTTGGTGCTGTCCATGCCACGATCGGAGTCGCTGCCCAGCTGCGACGGCATCGCCCCCGGGGCCAGCGAGGCCGGACTGGAACCGCCGCGGTTGCCACTGCTGGCAAATGCTTCACTGAGCCGTTCGGCCAGGTCACGCGCCTTGATGTAGCGCAGCTCGTAGGAAAACAGGCGGGCACTGCCACCGGCGGTATCGATGCGGTCCAGCCACTGCTGGATCTGGTCCAGGTAACGCACCTGCGGGGTGATCACCAGCACGGCGTTGGCGTTTTCCAGCGGCAGGAAGCGGAACATGCCGGCACTGGGCGTCTTGCTCTCCTCG
Source organism: Stenotrophomonas sp. GD03958 (assembly GCF_029839005.1). Classification (NCBI taxonomy): domain Bacteria; kingdom Pseudomonadati; phylum Pseudomonadota; class Gammaproteobacteria; order Lysobacterales; family Lysobacteraceae; genus Stenotrophomonas; species Stenotrophomonas sp. GD03958. The sequence continues at coordinate 38,571 of NZ_JAOBZT010000022.1, forward strand.
CCGAATACTTTCTCCAGGTCGGCAGCCACCTGCTCGGCCTTGCCCGACTGGATCGGGAACACGCCCACCGACATGCCCGACAGCCAGTCGACGTCGAAGATCTCGACGGTGCGCATGTAGTTTTCCAGCTCGGCGCGGGTACCGCCCAGGGTGATCACGTTGCGGCCGCTGTCGACGTTGACGATGGCGTTGGGCCGCGCATACGGCTCCAGCACCTTCTTCATTTCAGTGGCGGAGATGAACTGCAGCGGGACCACGCGGACCTCGAAGCCACGCGCGCTGGCGGCTGGCGCCGTGCTCGGCGCGACCGTGCCGGCCAGCGCCTGGTCGGCGGCAACGATGTTGTAGCGCCCACCGCTGTAGACCATGCGTGCGTTGTTCCAGCCCAGCACCATCTCCAGCAGGTTCAGCGCCTGTGCCGGCGACACCGGCTTGGGGGTGGCCAGGGTGACCGTGCCCTGCACCCCCGGTGCGATCACGTAGTTCTGGCCCAGCATGTCGCCGAGGATGGCCTTGACCACCGCATGCAACGATTCGCCTTCGAAGTTGAAGGTAGCCTCGCCGGTGCTGGCGCCATGCAGCGCCGGTGCCGGTGCGCGGGCTGCTTCGCGGTTGATCATGGTGCCCGTGCCACGGCGGATCACCGCCTGCGGCGCGCCCTGGGCGTCACGGGCGGCGTCAGCGGTGACATCGGCCGCCCGGCCAGCCTCGGAGGTGGGCGACAGATTGCCCTTGCGCTGCACATGCGGCGCGGACACGGTGCTGCAGCCGACCAGCAGCGCGAGGGCAAAGGACCAGGGAAGGAAACGCAGGCTCATGCATTCACTCTATCGGTTGGTGCCATCGCCCGGGGGCGGCGACGGTTGTTGCTGCTGTTGTTGCTGCAGCTGGCGGCGACGGGCCTGGATGCGTTCGCGGATGGCCTGCATCTGCGCTTCGCTGGGGCCGTTGTTGGTGGCAGGGGCGGATGCCGCAGCCGAGGGCGCTGGCGCACTGCCAGCAGGCGACGGCGATGGGGTTGCCGCAACCGGCGGCGGTGCCGGCGGAGCGCCTGCCGGGGGCGGCACAACGATCGCACCTGCCGGCGGCACACCATTGGCGCCGCGCAGTACGGTCGGCGGTTCACCGCCCTGCCCGTTGAATACCGCCAGTTCCAGCACCTGGTTGCCACCGGGGCCGATCACGGTGGCCTGGCGCGGCTGCAGCGCCACCAGCTGCCAGCCGTCGACAGCTTCACCGTTGAGGCGCAGGCGCAGCGAGCGGTTCTGTTCGGTGGTGAAAGTGGCCATCCCGAAGTTGCCGGTCAGCAGCACGCCGGTCAGGCGCAGCGCGGCACTGGCGGCGGGCTCGCTGCCACCGAGCAGGTAGGGCTTGGGCCTGCGGTCCTCGGCGAACAGCGGCCGCTCGCTGATTGCGCTGTAGCTGTCGGCGCTGGGCATGCGTTCTGCAGCCAACGGCGGCAGCACCGGCAACGAGGGCACCGCGTCGGCATTGCCGCCGGCAGCTGGCAGCTGGCTGCCCAGCCCGAAGCCGGTGGCCAGCCAGACCGCTGCCGCCCAGCCGGCCAGTGCCAGCAGGAAACCGGTGCGCAGGCTGATCTGCTCAAGCTTCATCGGCCACCTCCTGCCCCTCTTCCGGCGCAGCCGGTGAGGGTGCCGGTGCAGCCGAAGGCGGTTGCGGCGCCGCGCCCGGCTCGGCTGCCGGTGCCGCCGCAGCGCCATCGGCAGCGGCACCGGGCAGCAGGTAACCGGCCAGTTCGAACGACACGTCCAGGCCGAGCCCGGATTCATTCGGCGACTGCTGGAAGCGCTGCGCGATCAGGTTGAGATTGTCGACGAACAGGCGTGGGCTGCCGGTTTCCAGGCTGTGCAGTACCGTGGCCAGCTCGGCCACGCCACAGCGCAGGCGCACCTGCATGGCCACGCGCACGAATTCGGCGTCACGGCGGTTGTCGGCCAGTGGCGTGCGGTTGCTGATGGTGCAACTGCGGTTGCCCGGGCTGGCCATCGCCACCGCATCCTGCAGCCTGGCGCCAAGCGCAGCGGCTGCAGCTTCGGCGGTGGCCTCACGCAGGAAGCCCGGCCGCTGCTGCAGTGCCTCGCGGGTGGCGCGCAGGCGTTGTTCGATCTGCGGCTGCTGCTGCAGCTGCGCCTGCACGCGCTGTTCGCGCTCGCGCAGGGCGGCCACGTCGGCGTCGATTTCACGCAGTGGCCGGGTGAACCAGGGGTGCACCAGCAGCAGGTAGGCCAGGCCCAGCACTGCCAGCAGCAGCGCCAGTGCCAGCCAGCGGTCACGGCGTGCGCTTGGCATCGGCATCGGCCGCCTCCCGGGCCGGGGCTGCAGCCGGCAACGGCTGCAGTTCGGCAGTCATGGTGAAACGGTCACGGCCGCTGGCAGCACCATCGGCCTGCAGTACGCCGGTCAGATTGACCTTGCGCCACTGCGGTGCGTCCTGCAGCAGCTGCACCAGCTGCGACGCCTCGCGGCTCAGGCCGATCAGCTGCAGGTTGTTGTTCTCGATGGCCAGCTTTTCCAGATAGGTGCCCTCCGGCAGGCGCCGGGTCAGTTCATTCCAGATTTCCACCGTTCCGGCACGCTGGCTGCGCTGCTTTTCCAGGAATGCGGCACCATCGATCAGCGCCTGCAGCTGCGCGCGTTCGCTGGCGACACCACGCGCACTGCGTGCACTGCGCTCGACCTGCGCACGCAGCGCATCGGCAGCGTCACGGCGGTTGTCGAGCAGCTGCACGGCGGCCAGCACCAGCATCACCAGCGCGGCCACGGCCAACAGCACGTTCCAGCGCCGCATGGGATCCGCGCGCAACTGGCGCTGCACCGGTGGCAGCAGGTTCACCTGCAGAGGCTCACCCTCGCTGTCGATGGCATCGACACCGGCCAGTGCATCGGCCCACTCGCCCACGCTGGCCCGCCACGCTTCCAGCTGGCGCAGCGGCCAGGCGATCAGTTCGACCTGCAGCTGGCCCTCGGCTGCGCCCCCCAGCTCACGCACGTCAAAGCTGACCTGGCTCGATTCGAACGGCGTCTGGCGGTCGATCTCGAAACCGACCACGGCGCGCAGGCGGTCGGCCGCAGCCGCGGGCAAGCGCAGATGACGACGCAGTACCTCGCTGGCCGGCAGCAGCCACACCCGTGGCAGGCTGCGCAGCCTCGGTTCCAGCACGCGGTCCAGTTCCACCGGCGACAGCGGCCATGGCACGCTGGCAACCGCTTCGCGGCGTTCACCGGCCTCACGCCAGACCTGCAGCTGGTCACCCTGGCGCTGCAGCAGCAGGCGCGCCTGTGCCCAGCCCAGCGCCCACTGCCAACGGGCCGGCACCCACGCCAGCAGCGATTGCCGCCACCAGCGCAGGAAACGGCCGGCGCCCGGGCCGATCCGGCCCTGCACCTGCCGCACACTGTCCTGCCATGCCGTCATCTTGCTGTCATTCCCTGCTCCCAGCGAAGCACTGTGTAGGACCGCCCGGGAACCCCGCCCGAGCCATTGCGTACCACTGCCTGCAACACCGACCGGCGTCCACTGCTGTCGGTTGCACGGGACTCGATACTATAGGTGCCGCTGCTGCTGGCAAGCGTTGTCGCACCGCCAGCGGTATCTGCGTCACGCTCCTGCTGGGCGCGCTGCGCCAGCACGGTATCCGCATCCAGCCCCAGCGCGGTCAGCACCGGCGCGCTGGCGAACTGGGGATCCGGGCGCGCCTGGCGGCTGTACAGGGTCAGGTGGGGCAGCATGGCCTTGTACAGCGGGCCGCGCATGCCCAGCACCCGCTGCAGTTCGCCGAGTGTCTCAAAGCGCTTGTTGCGCGGGCCATACGGCAACCCGGCCGCCGCGTAGTCCGGCGCTTCGGCACCGCCACCGGGCTGCAGCAGGCTGTCTTCATCACGCCAGTCAACAATGGCGCCGGCCATCTGCCGGGCAGCGCCTTCGTCTTCACCGAGTGCCTTGAGGAACGCCGTCAGCAGGGTCACGTCGGCCAGGTTGAGGTTGATCTTGCCATTCTCGTCCAGCACCTTGATCTCGATGCTGGCGTCATCGAACTGCCAGCGGTAGGTGCGGCCATCGGCACGCCAGGGCGCCCGCAGCGGATCAGCGGACAGGCGCAGCAGCGCGTACTCCAGGCCGGCGCGCGCACGTTCCTGCCCGCGTGCATCGTCATCCAATACCCGCTGCTGCAGATGCTCGACCCGTGCGCTCAGCGCGAACGCACCGACCAGCGCGGTCATCAATGCGATCAGCCACAGCACCAGCACCAGCGCCGCACCGTGTTGCCGGTTCATCGCGCACCTCCACTGCCACCGGCGCGCGGTGCCACCACCAGCAATGGCCAGGGCGCGCCCTTGGCGGGCACGATCCTGATCTCCACCAGCATCGGCAGCCGCCGGGTATCGTCCCAGCGCGGCATCCAGTCACTCATCTGACCGGTGCCCGCATCGATGCCGCGATAGCGCAGCTGCACCGACTTCAGGTTCTCAACCAACACCTCCGGCGGGCGTGGCGGATTCTCGGCGATGCGCTCGCCTTCCTGCAGCAACACCAGGTCCAGCAGCAGGCGCTGTTGCCCCTCGCGTCCGTCCACCTGTAGCGCGTGCAGGTAGGAGCCGCCACGGCCGAGGTAGCCGGGCAGGTCGGCGGCGAACAGCATGCGCTGTTCTTCGCCCTGGAAGAACACCGGTTCGCGGGTGGGGTCCTGGACCTCCAGCGGGGTGCGCAGTGCGCCGGCCAGCTGCCTGCGCAGCAGAGACTCGACCGCCCGCATGCGTTCACTTTCGGCGGCGATCTGTTCGCCGCGCTGGCTGACCGCCATCGCCGAGCGCACGCTGGCAAAGGCCAACGCCAGGCCGCCGGCCAGCAGCACGGTGGCCAGCATCACTTCGACCAGGGTGAACCCTGCGGCGCGGCGCTTCACCGCGCATTCTCCAGGTCGGGCGGCAACAGGCGCAGGCTGCGCCAGCGCAGCTGCTCGCGCTCGCTGTCACCCCAGCGCACCTGCAGCTGCAGTTCGGCCAGCCAGGGGGTTCCCGGTGACGTTGCCTGCGCGACATTGCCTGCGCGCGGCTCTGCCCACGGCTGGACCTGCAATTCCCAGTGGTAGCGCCCCTGCTCCCAGTCTCCCTGCTGCCTGCCTGCCTGCAGCGGCGAGGCGACGCCGGTTTCGGCCAGCAGCGACTGCGCATGCAGCACCGCGCGCGTGCGCAGCTCGGCATCGCGCACCTGTTTTGCGCCGCCGGACAGGCTGCCCAGCAGCAGCGTCAGCGCCAGGCCCAGCAGGGCGAAGGCGATGATCACTTCCAGCAGGGTGAAGCCGCGGGCGCGCCGCTTCATTGCGCCCGCCAAGGGCCAGAGCGGACCTCACCGGTCAGCCAGCCCACGTCGATGCGCCATTCGGCGTCGTCACGCTGCAGCCGGATGCGGCCACCGCTGGAGCCGCCATCGGGGTGGAACTCGATCACGCCCTGCCCCGGCGCGGTGGCCAGCTGCGCGGCGCCTTCGAACTGCACCTGCAGCTGTGCCGGCACGTCACCGTGGCGCTGGTTGGCGCCTTCCCAGCGCCGCTTGGCCGGCTCGATGACAAAGCGCTGCGGCTCGCCGCGGGTGATCGCCTGCGCGCGCACCATGCGCAGCTGGTTGGCGATGTCCTTGCCGGCGCTGCGCAGCTGCATGCCAGCGAAACCGCGTGACAGGCCGGCAGCGGTGATCAGGCCGATCGCGGCGATCAGCGCGATCACCAGCAGCATTTCCAGCAGCGACAGGCCCGCTGCGCGCCTGCCGGGCAGGCGCGGGCGTTGCAACCGGCGCGGCAGGAAACACGACATGCCCGGTTACGGCTGGTAGCGGATGTCGGCGTCGACACTGCTGCCACCGGCCTTGCCGTCCTTGCCCAGGCTGATCAGCTCATACGGCTGGCCCTCGCCCGGCGTGCGGTATTCCAGCGCATGGCCCCACGGATCGTTCAGATCGGCCGGCTTGGCATAGGGCCCCAGCCAGCCAGCCACGCCAGCCGGTGCAGTCACCAGATCATTGAGCGAGCCGGGCAGCTTGCCGGTATCGATCTGGTAGTTGTCGACCTTGGATGCGACGGTCTGCACCTGTGCCTTGGCAATGTTGGCCTTGCCGCGGTCGGCGCCACCCAGCACGCGGCTGGCGACCAGGGTCAGCACCGCGCCGATCAGCACGATGACGATGATGATCTCCAGCAGGCTCATGCCCGACTGGTTGCGCGCTGCGGTGAAGGAAAGGCGGATCGGTCGACGGGAAGCAATCATGGTCGGTCCTTTCAGTTGCGGAGTGTCGGGGTTGCGTAGGGATCCATCGTCAACCGATGGCATTGGTCAGGTCGTACAGCGGCACCAGCACGGCAACGATCACCGCACCCACCACCGAGGCCAGCACCAGGGTGATCGCCGGCACCATCGCCGCCAACAGGCGGTCGATGCGGCGGGCGCTGTCCTGTTCGAAGGTGTCAGCCGCTTTCAACAGCATGGTATCGAGCGCGCCGGACTCCTCGCCAACCTGGATCATCTGCAGGGCCAGGCGCGGGAAACGCCTGCCTCGCGAAAGCGCCAGCGACAGGCCGGCACCGTTCTTCACTTCATCGGCGGCGGTTTCCACATCGGCAGCCAGCGCGCGGTTGCCCAGCACGTTGCGGGCGATGCCCAGGGCACCCAGCAGCGGTACGCCATTGCGCAGCAGGGTACCCAGCGTTCGCGCCAGCCGGGCAGTCTCCAGTTCACCCAGCAGGCGGCCGATGCCGCGACGCTGCAGCAGCCAACCATCCAGCGCCAACCGGAAGGCCGGCTGCCGCGCCTTGCGTTCGAAGAACAGCGCCACCAGCGCCGGCACCACCAGCAGCAGCACCCACCAGTCACGCACGAACAGGCCCAGCTGCAGCACTGCGTTGGTGAACCACGGCAGCGCCACATCCAGGCTCTCGTACATCTGCGCGAACTGCGGCACCACGTAGCCAAGCAGGAACAGCAGCGCACCACCCACCACCACCAGCAGGATGGCCGGGTACACCAGCGCGTTGATCACCTTGCCCTGCAGGGCCCGGCTGCGTTCGAGGTAGTCGGCCAGGCGCTGCAGGGTTTCGTGCAGGCTGCCGCCGGCCTCACCGGCACGCACCATGTTCACGTACAGGCGCGAGAACAACCCGTGCTGGCGTTCCAGTGCGGTCGACAGCGGCGCGCCACCGCGCACCACATCGCGGATGTCGGTGATCGCGCGACGCGAACGATCGTCTTCGGGCAACCCGAGCAGGATCGACAGCGCGCGGTCCAGCGGCTGGCCCGCACCGAGCAGTGTCGCCAGCTGCTGGGTGAACTGCAGCAATGCCGCGCCCTGCAGCGGCCGTTGGCGGAACAGGTTGCGCCAGGTACCGCCACCGATCGCACCGCCATCGGCCAGCTGTGTCTCCATCGGCAGATGGCCCTGGTCCTGCAGGCGCGCGACCAGCTCGGCCTCGCTGGCCGCTTCCATCTGCCCGTCGAAGATCTCGCCGTGCGGGTTCAGTGCCTTGTAACGGTAGGTCGGCATGTCAGCCCCGTCGTCCTGCGCGCATCAGCTTTCCTCGGTGACACGCAGGACTTCCTCGATGGTCGTCTGCCCACTGAGGGCCTTGGACAGGCCGTCTTCGTACATCGTGCGCATGCCGGCTTCGCGGGCAATGCGTTCGATCTCGCCCATGCCGTCGCGGCGCATCACCGCACGCCGCAGCGCATCGTTCATCACCAGGAATTCCATGATGGTGGTACGACCGAGGTAACCGGTCGGCGCCAGCGCCGAGGGCCTGGGGCGGAAAAGATGGATCGGCCCTTCCGGCTGCAGGCGGCGCAGCTCGAAGCGTTTGATTTCCTCCGGCGAAGCCTCGTAGCGCTCGGCGTGGGTCGGTTCCAGCCGGCGCACCAGGCGCTGGGCCAGAATCCCGTTGATGGTGGAGGTGAGCAGGTAGTCTTCCACGCCCATGTCGAGCAGGCGGGTGATACCACCGGCGGCATTGTTGGTGTGCAGGGTGGACAGCACCAGATGGCCGGTCAGTGCCGACTGGATCGCGATGCGCGCGGTTTCCAGATCGCGCATTTCGCCGATCATGATGATGTCCGGATCCTGGCGCACGATGCTGCGCAGCGCGTTGGCGAAGTCCAGGCCGATCTGCGGCTTGGCCTGGATCTGGTTGATGCCCTCGATCTGGTACTCGACCGGGTCCTCGACCGTGATGATCTTGACGTCGGCGGTATTGAGCTGGCTCAGCGCGGTGTACAGCGTGGTGGTCTTGCCCGAGCCGGTCGGGCCGGTCACCAGCAGGATGCCGTGCGGCTGTTCCAGCACCTTGCGGAACTGCGGCAGGAACGCATCGGTGAACCCCAGCCGGTGGAAATCAAACACCACTGTCTCGCGGTCGAGCAGGCGCATCACCACGCTTTCGCCGTGCGCGGTCGGCACGGTGCTCACGCGCAGGTCCAGCTCCTTGCCCTGCACGCGCAGCATGATGCGGCCGTCCTGCGGCAGGCGGCGCTCGGCAATGTTGAGCCGGGCCATGATCTTGATGCGGCTGATCACCGCTGCGGTGAGGTTGGCCGGCGGGCTTTCTCCCTCCACCAGCACGCCATCGACACGGTAGCGGACCTTCAGGCGGCTCTCGAACGGTTCGACATGGATGTCCGACGCGCGCAGTTCCACCGCACGCTGGATCACCAGGTTGACCAGGCGGATCACCGGCGCTTCCGAGGCCAGGTCGCGCAGGTGCTCGATATCGTCGACCGCGCCGCCCTCGCCGTCTGCGGTCTCCACGATCGCGCCCATCGCGCTGCGGCCCTGGCCGAACCAGCGCTCGACCAGGTCATCGATCTCCGCGCGCATGCCCAGCACCGGTGTCACCGGAACCCCCAGCGCCAACTGCACGGCCTGCCGCGGATAGGCATCGTGGGCATCGGCCAGCCACAGACGCACCCCGTGTTCATTCAACTCCAGCGGGCACACATGGAACTGCTTCAGGAAGCGCAGCGACAGTGGCATGCCCTCGGCCAGTGCCTGTGGCGGGGCCTCCGGCACCTGCCTGCCCTCCAGCAGCGGCAGGCCCAGCACCTCCGCGCTGGTCTGTGCCTGGTCGCGTTCAGACACCAGGCCCAGGCGCACCAGCAGGCCCAGCAGGCTGCCGCCGGCCTCGGCGTGCAACGGCCGCGCGCGCGCCAGGTCTCCTTCCTTGAGCCGGCCGCGTGCCAGCAGCGCATCCAGGATGCGGCCTTCGGCATCGTCGGTAACGGTTGCAGCGAGCGCGTTCACGTGACTCTCCTGTCAATCGGACCGACTTTAGCAGTTAAGCCATGATTTCCGCCGCCCTGCGGCCAGCTTTCGTAAAAAGACGAAGCCCGTCACACAGGATGACGGGCCTCGGCCGTTCAACTACGACACGTCAGGCTTACTGCGTGGCGAGGATGCTCACGCCGTTGTAGGCCGCTTCGCCCACTACCTTGATGTAGTAGGTGCCTGCCACCGGCTTGTTCACCCGTACCGTTTCGGACGTGCCGGGACGGGTCGACTTGCCATCGTTGTCGCTGGCGCTCGGCTCGCGACCCTGGGCGATGTAGACGGACACGTTGCCGGTGCCGCCGTAGGTGATCACGCTGAGCTGCTTGCCAGCGGCTGCCTCGAAGCTGTACAGGCGGCTGCTGCCGGCCGTGCCGTTCAGCCCCCCCACGGCGGCCTTGTTGGTCAGCGGCGTCGCCACCGGTCCACAGTTCTCGGTGCACGGCTCTTCCAGCGCCTTGGCCAGCGCCGCCTTGGCATCGACGATGCCGGTGCCGATCGGAGTGGCGGTCGGGATGCTGACCGGGAACGGACGCGCGGTTTCCTTCAGCAGGGTGCGCATCGCGGCGGGGGCCAGCGGATCCTTGCCCTTGGCGATCAGCGCGCTCTGCACCAGTGCAGCGACGGCAGCCACGTGCGGCGAGGCCATCGACGTGCCGCCCATGCCCATGTAGCTGTAGCTGCCCGACTCCGGCGTGGTGGCCGCATCGGAACCGGACTGCCAGACGTAGCCGCCGGGATTGCCATCGACGCTGCCACCACCACCCGGACCGGACAGGTCCACGCGGGTGCCGTAGTTGGAGTAGTAGGTGATGCCGCCGGTAATGCGGGTGGCGCCGACGGTCACCACGCCGTCGCAACTGGCTGGACGGTATTTGGAGGCGTTGTCGGTCTCGTTGCCGGCCGCCACGACCACGGTGGTGCCACGCGAGATCGCGCCATTGATCGCTTCCTGGTAGGTCCCGTCGCAGCTGCCGCTGCCGCCGAGGCTCATGTTGATGACCTCGGCCGGGTTGGCATTGGCGGGTACGCCGGCCACCGTGCCGCCGGAGGCCCAGGTGATTGCGTCGGCTATATCGGAAAGGTAGCCACCGCACTTGCCGAGCACGCGGACCGGCAGCACCTTGGCCTTGTGCGCGACACCGGCCATGCCGACGCCGTTGTTGGTCTGCTCGGCCACGGTACCGGCCACATGGGTACCGTGCCAGGAGCTGTCCTCGGCGACGGAGCCGGTGTAGCACTCGTTGTCGTTCTCGACCCAGTCACCATAGTCCTGCGCGCCCGGCACGCGGTCGTTGGTGGCACGGCGCGACGTCTCGGCATCGCTGATGAAGTCGTAGCCTTCCAGCAGGTTGCCGACCAGGTCCGGGTGCTGCGGCAGGATGCCGGTGTCGAGTACCGCCACCACCACGCCTTCGCCCTGCGATACATCCCACGCCGACGGTGCGTTGATGCCGCCGGTGGCGTTGTGCAGGTGCCACTGGTACTGCTGGTAGTAGGGATCATTCGGCGCCAGCGCCGGCTGCACGTCACCGGCACGCAGCTCGGTACGGCGCAGCTTCACATCGGCCTCGGCGTACTGCACGGACGGATCGGCCTTCAGTTCCTTCAGCACGCGCTGCAGTTCGGCAGGCGCCAGGCGCCCCTGCAGGCGGATCAGGTCGGCACCGACGCCCAGCCTGCGCACGACCTGCGGGCCGAGCGCGCTGGCGCGGGTAGTGCCACCGGACAGGCTGGCGCGGGTCAGCGCGGACTGCACGGTGGACAGCTTGGCCGACCGGTCGCCCGCCGCAGCGGTGCCGGCACGGTACTTGACGATGATGCGCTGGGTGCCCGGCTCGGCGGTGCTGGCCTGGCGCACCGGTTCACGGGTCGCCAACCCGGCGGCGTGGACGGCACCGACGGCGGTCATCGACAGCACGGCGGCGGCAAGCACATTGATGCGAAGGTTCTGCTTCTTGATCACGTCGAATTCCTCTTCTGGGTCATGGATCGAACCAACACTGCGGCCATCATTCCTTGACGACTCCCGGCCGGCCCAGCCGGGATTGCCGTGACCTCCCCCCAGGCCCTGTTTGCAGGTTTGGCGCCGGCGTGGGTGGCCGCCGGCGCAGTGGTTTGGCTTACCAGCCGAAGCCGGCACCGACGCCAACCGAGCTGTCGTCACTGCTGAAGGCACCGCCGAAGGTAACCGTGGCGCGATCGCTGATCGCACGCTGGTAGCCCAGCGACAACGCCGACTCGCCGCCCTGGAAACCGATGCCGACGCCGACCCGGTTCTGGGTGCGGATACCGGCGGCACTGGTGGCCATGTTGAGCATCGCCGCACTCATCGCACCCTGGCGGTCGATGCGGCGGTCCATGTGGCGCAGGCGTCCATCGATTTCACCCTTGAACACATCGAAGCTGTCGGCGACGGCCTGGACGCGGCTGTCGGTGTAGCTGTTCGCCGTGGCCACGCCACGGTCCAGCTGGCCCTTGTTGACGGCGTCGGTGGCGGTGGTGCCGGCGGCGACGTTGGTGACCTGGCGTTCGTTGCCTTCGCTGCCGACCGACACGGTGTTGGCACGATCGGCGACCGAACCCTGGCCCAGTGCCACGGCGTTGGCAGCCGTGGCACTGGCACCCTGGCCGACGGCGGTGGACGACGCGCCGCTGGCGACGGCGCCCTCGCCCATGGCCACCGCATTGGCGCCGGTCGCCGGGGTCCCGACCGGAATGCCAGCACCCGCCGCGGCGGCCGTCGGCGTACCCTGCACCCGCGCGGTGCCGGCCGGTGCTGCATCGGCTGTTGCACGCGCATCCGCGGCGCTGGCCAGCGGGCTGTCATCCAGCGAGGCACTCATCGCGCGCAGGCTGGCGGTTCCGGCACGCGTGCCACCGGCGGTGCGACGGTCGATCTCGCTGACCTTGCGGTCCAGCGCGCCCAGCGCATCGCCGACGTTGCTGTAGGTGGCGCCCTGGATCACGTAGTTCGGCGCCACGAACACGCCCTGCATGCCAACGCTGGCGCCACCGCCGAGGAAGCTGGCGGCATCACTTAGCGACTGGAACAGCTGCCCGCCGTTGATCGCCTGGCGGCTACCGGCGGCGATGCTGCCGGCACCGACGTTGTCGATGGTGGTGCCCTGGAAACCGGACAGGGTCAGTCGGTCACGGCTGGCGTCGTCGTAGCCGACCGCACTGGCCGCCGTGGTCTCGACCGTCGCGATGCGCGAGTCGAAGTCACCCACGCGGGTTTCCACTGCTCCCACCCGCTGGTTGGTGACGTTGAGCTGGGAGCCGGTGATCGCATCGGTGCTGCCGGCAGCGATGCGGCCGTCGGCGACGTTGACGATGCGCCGCGTGGCCGGACCGGCGGTGCCGTTGCCACCGCCGACCGAGACCACGTTGGCCTCCAGCGCGCGCGAACCGGCACCCAATGCCACCGAGTTGTTGCCGCTGGCGCCGCTGTTGGCACCCAGTGCCAGCGTCGCATTGCCGATGGCCGCGGCACCGCTGCCCAACGCATTGCTGCGGCCGCCACTGGCGTTGGCGTTGCCGCCAATGGCCACGGCATCGGTGCCGGTGGCACTGGCGGTACCCGAACCGTTGGCCTTGAAGCGTTGGCCGACCGCATCGGCGGTGGCGGCCACTGCATCGAGCTGGCCCTTGTTCACCGCATCGGTGGCCTGCGTACCCGCCGCGACATTGGTGAGCTGGCGGTTGATCGCGCTGTGGGTGACGCCGGCGGCATCGACCCACTCCTGCGCAGCACCCACCGACACCGTGTTGGCGCGGTCGGCCAGCGAGCCCGCGCCCAACGCGACGCTGTTACCGGCGTCCTTGGTGGTCCAGGTGTTGCTGCCGAGCACCGTCGCGTTGCTGGCCTGCGCATAGCTGTTGTAACCGACCACGGTGGCGCCATCTTCGGTGGCCCACGCTTCACTGCCGATGGCGGTAGTGAACTGGCCGGCGCTGGCGCTGGCGGCATCCTGTCCGGCCAGTGCGTTGAAGCCGACCGCCACGCCGTTCAACCCGGTGGCGGCGTTGTTGCCCAGAGCGGTGCCGTACTCGCCAGCCTTTGCCTGCACGCCGAAGCCGGCGCCGGCGATCTGCGCGATGGTGCCCTGGCCCACCGCCGTGGAAACATCGGCGGCCTGCGCAGCACTGCCTACGGCGGTGCCGAAGAAGCCGGCGCTGGCGCCTGCACCAAACGCCGTGGCGCGCCAGCCGCTGGCCTGCGCGAAGTTGCCGACTGCGGTCGTTTCGCGGCCATCGGCGATCGCGCCGTAGCCCACTGCGGTAGCCGCAAGGCCGGCGGCCTCGGCCATGCCGCCGACAGCGGTCGCCCCGATGCCCTGCGACTGCGACTGCGCGCCGATCGCAATGCTGGCGGCGCCGCCGCTGCTGCTCTGTGCACCCAGCGCAACGGCACTGTCTGCGGTGCTGCTGGCACCGCTGCCGATGGCCACGCTCTGCTCGGCCGTGGCCAGTGCGTCGACGCCGACCGCCGTGGCATTGGCAGCGACCACCGTTGCGCCGCTGCCCAACGCCGTAGCGCCGTTGCCAATTGCATTGGCCGCATTGCCAGCGGCGAGCGCGTTGTCACCCTCCACCAGTGCGCCTGCTTCGCCATCGGCATTGCCGCTGGCCTGGAACTGGCGGCTGGTCTTGTCGGCAACGCTGGCCACCGCGTCCAGCTGGCCCTTGTTCACCGCATCGGTGGCTTCAGTGCCGGCTGCAACATGGGTCACCTGGCGCTCACCGCCCGCGGTTCCCACAGCCACGGTATTGTCGCGCTCGGCCTTGGAGCCGGCGCCCAGCGCCACGCTGTTCAACCCACTGGCGGTGGCACCGGCACCCAGCGCAGTGGCATCCGCCGCATCCGCCCACGAGTTCCAGCCGATCGCGGTCGCGTAGTCTTCTGTCGCCCACGCACCCGCACCGAATGCCGCTGCACCAGTGCCGCTGGCACGCGACGGGATCAAGCCGAAGAAGGTGCTGCCACCAATGGCCACACTCTCCTCGCCACTGGCCTCGCTGGACTGACCTACGGCCACGGCACCGGTACCGGCCGCGGCAGCGCCGAAGCCGACTGCCGTGGTGTTGGCACCACTGGCCGCCGAGCCATAGCCCAACGCGGTGCCGAGGCGTCCGCTTGCTTCGGCATAGCCACCGACGGCGGTGGTGCCATCGGCCGAGGCGGCGCTGCGGAAGCCGCTGGCCAGTGCCTGCGTGCCGCTGGCGTTGGATTCAGTGCCGGTCGCGGTGCTGTATGCACCACTGGCCTGTGCACGCGCACCCACGGCACTGGCACCCAGCTCGCTGGCGCTGGCGCCGGTGCCGAGCGCAAGGCTGTCTTCGCCGGTGGCCTGTGCGGCACTGCCCAACGCTGCGGCGTTGTCGCCGGTGGCCAGCGCATCGAGGCCCACCGCCGTGGCGTTGGCCGCCAGCGCATTGGCGCCGCTACCGAGTGCGGTGGCGCCGTTGCCGATGGCGTTGGCCGCATCACCGGCGGCCAACGCGTTGTCGCCCTCAACCAGGGCGCCGGTTTCACCATCGGCGTTGCCACTGGCCTGGAACTGCCTGCTGGTCTTTTCCGCTGCAGCGGCTACGGCGTCGAGCTGGTTCTTGTTGACCGCATCAGTGCCCTGCGTGCCAGCAGACACGTTGGTGATCTGGCGGGTATTGCCACCACCGCCCACCGACACGGTGTTGTCGCGGTCGGCGATCGAATCGGCACCCAGCGCCACGCTGTTGGCCGCGCGCGATTCGGCGGCGTTGCCCAGTGCGGTGCTGTTGATGCCACCGGACCAGGCGCCACCACCGACGGCGGTGGAGTAGTTGCCCGATGCTTCGGTGGCCAGCACGCCGAACAGCGAACCGCCGACGGCAACACTGTTGGTGCCGGTGGCCAGGCTGCCCTGGCCGGTGGCCGTGCTGTAGGCACCGGAGGCTTCCGCATCGCCACCCACTGCCACACTGTTGGAACCGGAGGCATTGGCGAAGTTGCCGAAGGCGGTGGCGTTGAACGCCGAGGCCTGCGCATAGCCACCGATGGCGGTGCTGTAGCCACCGGTCGCTTCTGCACCGATGCCGAACGCTGCCGACGCGGTGCCGCTGGCCACGCTCTCGCTACCGACCGCGGTGGAGCCGCTGCCGCTGGCGTTGCTGAAGTAGCCCACCGCCACGGCTTCCTCGCCGGAGGCTTCGGACAACACACCGTTGGCGGTACTGCCGGCACCACTGGCGATGCTGGCGGCACCGAACGCCGCGCTCTGCTCGCCGCTGGCTTCGCTTTCCGCACCCTGCGCGGTGGCGTACTCACCGGTCGCCTGTGCGTTGGCACCAACGGCGCTGGCGTTGGCGGCGCTGGCCAGCGCGTTGAAACCGATCGCCTGCGCGTTGCTGGCCAGCGCATTGGCACCACTGCCGAGCGCGGTGGCGCCGTTGCCGATGGCGTTGGCCGCATCACCGGCGGCCAGCGCGTTGTCACCGTCCACCAGCGCACCGGCTACGTCGTCGCCGCTGCCACTGGCCTGGAAGAAGCGGCTGGTGGTGGTGGCGGTACTCGCCACTGCATCCAGCTGTGCCTTGTTCACCGCGTCCGTGGCTTGGGTACCGGCAGCGACGTTGGTGACCTGGCGTTCGTTGCCGCTGCTGCCCACCGACACCGTGCGTGCACGGCTGGCAACCGAACCGGCACCGAGCGCGACAGCATTGCTGGCGCTGGCGTTGGTGCCGGCGCCCAATGCGATCGCACTTTCGCCGCCGGCCACCGTATTGGTACCGATGGCGATGCTGTTGATGCTGTTGCCCAGCGCCTGGAAGCCCAGTGCCACGCTGTTGTCGCCATAGCCGAATGCACCGCGGCCGACCGCAGTGGAACTGGCCCCATTGGCCCAGCTGTTGTAGCCGATGGAGGTTGCGCCGCTGCCACTGGCCCAGGCCGCGTTGCCAAAGGCCGACGCGTTGGTGGCGGTGGCCCACGCACCCGAACCGAACGCTGCTGCGCCACTGGCCGTCGCCCAGCTGTAACCCCCTACGGCGGTGCTGTCATCGCTGCTGGCGAAGGCGCTGTCACCAACCGCGACCGCATAGCTGCCGGTTGCACGCGACGTGCCGCCAGCAGCGAAGCTGTTGTCCCCGCTGGCCTTGGCCGCATTGCCGAACGCGCTGCTGGCGGCGCCGGTGGCCTGTGCGCCGCTGCCCACTGCGGTGGCGTTGGCGACGGCGGTGGTGCCTACCTGCTGCGCCGTGCCGTCGGCACCGATGATCGGCTGGTTGTACTCATCGTAGGCCTGGCCGAGGCCACCGATGGCAACACCGCCGTTGCCGGTGGCGCTGCTGTTGCGACCCACCGCCACGCTGTCATCACCGATCGCCGAAGCGGCGGCGCCATGTGCAACCGCACCGGCGCCGATCGCATTGCTCGACGAACCGGCCGCCACCGCGCCTTCGCCCTCGGCGAGCGCACCGGCATCACTGCCCGCTTCGGGCTGGGCCTGGAAGAAGCGCGCGGTGTTGTCCGCGGTACTGGCCACGGCGTCCAGCTGCGCCTTGTTCACTGCATCGGTGGCTTCGCTGCCGGCAGCGACGCTGGTGATCTGCCGTTCGTTGCCGGCACTGCCGACGGCCACGCTGTTGGCGCGCACCGCTTCGGAATTCGCGCCAAGCGCGACACTGTTGGCGCCACGCGCGGTGGCGTAGTACCCGACGGCCGTGCTCTGTGCGCCGCTGGCCCACGTCTGCGCGCCAAGCGCGCTGGCATTCTCACCCGGGGCGTAAGCGAAGTAGCCAACGGCCGTGGCTTCAGCACCGGAGGCTTCGGTCAGGCTGCCGTTGGCCACCGCGCGGTCACCGCTTGCGATGGCACCGGCACCGACGGCTGTCGCCGCTTCGCCGCCGGCCTGGGTCTGCACGAAGAAACCCAGGCCGGGAATCAGGTCGGCCGGGCCACCGATGGCCACGCTGCTGGTGCCGGTGGCGTTGCTCTGCGTACCCAGCGCCGTGGAGTAATCACCGATGGCGTTGGCGACCGCACCGAACGCGGATGCCTGCGCGCCGGCGGCATAGGCACCTACCCCGTAGGACGACGCCGCAAAGCCGCTGGCTTCGGCACTGGCGCCCACCGCGGTGCCACCGACACCGGCACTGGTGGCGCCGGTTTCCACCGGTACGCCGCCACTGGTGATCAGCGGATTGCCATCGGCATCAACAGCGGCACCACCGACGGCGACGCTGCCCGGGCCGTTGGCCTGTGCGTTGTTGCCGAACGCGGCACTGTTCTGGCCCGAGGCCAGTGCGTTGTTGCCCATGGCGGTCGCGTTCTGCGCAACGGCGTTGGCGCCCGCGCCCACAGCGGTGGCGCCGTTGCCGATGGCGTTGGCCGCCTCGCCGGCCGCCAGTGCCTCGTCACCTTCGGCCAGCGCGCCGGCATCGCTGTTGCTGCTGCCAGTAGCCTGGAACCGCTTGGCGGTGGCATCGGCCACGGCAGCCACGTCCTTCAGCTGGCCGACATTGACCGCGTCGGTATCTTCAGTACCTGCCGCAACGCTGGTGATCTGCCGGGTCAGGCCGTACTCGGTCGCACCGACGGACACCGTATCGACACGGTCGGCCAGCGAGCCTGCGCCCAGCGCCACGCTGCCGGTGGCAACCGCCGCCGAATTGGAGCCCAGTGCGGTGCTGTATTCGCCCACGGCGGTACTGAATGCACCCACCGCAATCGAGGCTTCGTTTGCGGCAGTGGCGCCTCGACCCAGTGCGGAACTGCCTGGGCCCATCGCCACAGCGCCACCACCTACGGCAGTGGCGCCGTCGGCGCTTGCTTCGGACAACGCACCCAGCGCGGTGGCCGCGCCGTTCTCGCTGGCGGCATAGGCGCTGGCGCCAACGGCGGTGTCACCGAGACCGAACGCTGCGGCGCTCTGCCCGACCACCACGCTGGCATCGCCGATCGCCAATGCGCCTTGTCCGAACGCACTGGCGCCGAGACCGGCGGCAATGGCCTGGGTGCCGATGGCGGTGGTGGCATTGGCCAAGGACTGGGCGCCGGCACCGGCGGCTACCGCGCCTTGCCCGTCGATCTTGGCCGCGTCGCTGTCATCACCTGCGCCATCAGCCTTGAAGTAGCGGTCCCCAGCTGCGGCGACATCCGCCAGCGCGGCCTGCGTGGCGCGCGCCTGCGCATCCAGCTGCCCCTTGTTCACCGCATCGGTGGCCTGGGTACCGGCGGCCACGTTGGTGATCTGCCGTTCCTTGCCGGCATCGCCGACAGACACCGTGTTGGCGCGCGTAGCCTTGGAGCCTGCGCCCAGCGCAACGCTGTTGGCTGCACTGGCGCTGCTGTTGCCACCGATCGCCACCGCGTTGCTGCCCTTGGCACTGGCCGTGCCTTCAACCAGGCACTTTTCCAGCAGCTTGCCGCTGAGTGCCACACAGGTGGCGCTGCCACCGATCTGCACCGACTGTGCAGCGGCGGAACTGCTCATGCCCAATCCCAATACCAGGCCCAGTGCCACCGCCAACAGCGCGGGCGTGGCCTGTGTCGTATCGCGGCGCTGGTCGACAACACCACCGCTGCTGTCGGAGGAGGCCAGCTCCGAGGCCACCACCAACTGACCCAATGCTTTGTTCCAGACCTTGCGATAAATCCGATTCATCGGTACGGCTCCTGATTGGACTGGTTTTGGGCAAAGCGACGCCATCGCCGAGCCTTCTGGCCCAGCGTCCCCTGGGGGCGTCTATTCGCGTGATTTACTGCGGGTAATGCCGAACGGCGCGCAGCGACAGAAACCCGAGCGCATGCGCAAAGCGGTTACTGCGAAATGAATGATTCTGAAACGGGCTTCAAGTGTTAACGCCAACTTTGCAGATCGTCAAGACTTTGACACGGCAAATCCTATTGCCGTGAAGCAGTTCACCATTTCGCGTGTTTATAAAAGAACTTCGTTATGCACACGTGACGAACTGCTGGCGCATGAAAATCGATGTAACTAGCGGGCGCGACAAGGGTTTCGCGCGCGCAAAGAAAAACCCGCCGGCAACGCGGCGGGTTTTCCATACGCGATGGCATTGCGCCGTGCGCGCAATGCTGCGATCAGCCGCACCACACCCGTGCGTTGCGGAACATGCGCATCCACGGCGAATCACCCTGCCATTCGGCCGGCGCCCAGCTCATGTTGAGCGCGCGCGGGGTGCGCTCGGGGTGCGGCATCATGATGGTGACCCGGCCGTCGCTGCTGGTGAGGCCGGTGATGCCATCCGGCGAACCATTCGGATTCAGCGGATACTGGCTGGCAACGTTGCCATGGCCATCAATGTAGCGCAGCGAGACGCGGGCCGCGGCCTGGTCGACGGCCGTGTCGAACACTGCCTGGCCTTCACCATGCGCCACCGCCACCGGCAGGCGTGAGCCGGCCATGCCACGCAGCAGGATCGACGGCGACTCCACCACTTCCAGCAGTGCGGTACGGGCTTCGAACTGCTCGCTGGCATTGCGGCGGAACTGTGGCCAGTGCTCGGCACCCGGAATGATGTTCTTCAGCTGGCTCATCATCTGGCAGCCATTGCACACGCCCAGCGCGAAGCTGTCTTCGCGTGCGAAGAACGCGGCGAAGGCATCACGCAGTGCGCTGCGCTCCAGGATCGAGGTAGCCCAGCCACGGCCGGCACCGAGCACGTCGCCATAGCTGAAGCCACCACAGGCCACCAGGCCGGTGAAGTCCTGCAGCGCCACGCGGCCTTCGATCAGGTCGCTCATGTGCACGTCGAAGGCGCGGAAGCCGGCGCGTTCGAAGGCGTTGGCCATTTCGATCTGGCCATTGACGCCCTGCTCGCGCAGCACGGCCACGCGCGGGCGCGCACCGCTGCTGATGAACGGTGCGGCCACGTCTTCGTTGAGATCGAAGCTGAGCTTCGGCTTCAGACCCGGTGCGTTGAAGGCACGTGCCACCTCGCGCTCTGCGTCGGCATTGGCCGGATTGTCGCGGCGCTTCTGCATCGCGTGGGTAACCGACCACCACGCGTCGAACAACGCTTCCCAGCGCCATTCGGCCAGGTTTTCGCCACCCAGCGACACGCGCACCACCGGTGCGGTGGTCGGCTTGGCGATGCGCTGCGCGCATTCGGTCAATGCATGGCGTTCGACAAGGTCGGCAAACGCGGCGCGGTCTTCGCGTGCGATCTGCACCACCGCACCCAGTTCTTCGTTGAACAAGCTGCGGAACGGATCGTCACCCCAGGCATCGAGGGTGATGTCCAGGCCCAGGCGCGAGGTGAAGGCCATTTCGCACAACGCGGCGAAGGCACCGCCGTCGCTGCGGTCGTGATAGGCCAGCAGCAGGCCGGACTGGCGCGCATCGCGGATCAGTTCGAAGAAACCCCGCAGGCGCTGCGGATCGTCCAGGTCCGGGGCGGCACCGGCAAAGGCCGGCAGTTCGCTGTGGTCGGCATGCACCTGGGCCAGGATCGAACCACCCAGGCGTTGCTTGCCCGCCCCCAGGCCGATCAGCCACAGCTCGCTGTCCACCTCCCGGTCGAGCAGCGGGGTCAACTGCTGGCGCACGTCGGCCACCGGCGCGAACGCCGAGATCACCAGCGACACCGGCGACACGCTCTTGTGCGCCTCACCCTGGTCGTGCCACTGCGCCTGCATCGACAACGAGTCCTTGCCCACCGGGATGCTGATGTCCAGCTGCGGGCACAGTTCCATGCCCACTGCCTTCACAGCGTCGTACAGCAGTGCGTCTTCGCCCGGGTGGCCGGCCGCGGCCATCCAGTTCGCCGACAGCTTGATCTCATCCAGCGCATCGACCGGCGCCGCGCACAGGTTGGTCAGCGCTTCGCCCACCGCCATGCGTGCCGAAGCAGCCGCATCGAGCAGGGCCAGCGGGGTGCGCTCGCCGATCGACATCGCTTCGCCGGCGACGCCGTCGAAGTCGGCCAGGGTGATCGCCACGTCGGCCACCGGCAGCTGCCACGGACCGACCATCTGTTCGCGTGCGGTCAGGCCACCGACGCTGCGATCACCGATGGTGACCAGGAAGTTCTTCGAGGCGACCGTCGGGTGCGCGAGCACGCGCAGGCCTGCTTCCTGCAGATCCAGGCCACCGGTCTTCAGCGCCGGCCAGCGCGGTGTCGGCGGGTGCGCAGTGTCGCGGTGCATCTTCGGCGGCTTGCCGAACAGCACGTCCATCGGCAGGTCGATCGGTGCGTCGGCCGGGGTGTGGCCCGGCACGGCGCCATAGGCCACCACCAGATGTTCCTCGGCGGTCGCCACACCAACTGCAGCGAACGGGCAGCGCTCACGCGCACACAGCGCGGCGAACTCGGCCAGGCGCTCCTGGGCCACGCCCAGCACGTAGCGTTCCTGCGATTCGTTGCACCACAGCTGCATCGGCGACAGTGACGGATCATCGGTGGGCACCTTGCCCAGATCGATCACGCCGCCGACCCTGGAGTCGTGCAGCAGTTCGGGGATGGCATTGGACAGGCCACCGGCGCCGACATCGTGGAAGAACTTGATCGGGTTGTCGGCGCCCATCGCCACGCAGCGGTCGATGACCTCCTGGCAGCGGCGTTCCATTTCCGGGTTGTCGCGCTGCACGCTGGCGAAGTCCAGGTCCTCGGCGCTTTCACCGGAGGCCACCGAACTGGCGGCACCGCCGCCCAGGCCGATCAGCATCGCCGGGCCACCCAGCACGATGACCGCATCACCGGCCTGCAGCGGGATCTTGTCGACCTGCACGCGGTCGATCGCGCCGAGGCCACCGGCCAGCATGATCGGCTTGTCGTAGGCGCGCACCAGATCGGCGCCTTCGGGCAGTTCGAAACTGCGGAAGTAGCCGAGCAGGTTCGGGCGGCCGAACTCGTTGTTGAACGCCGCGCCACCGAGCGGGCCGTCGGTCATGATTTCCAGCGCCGGTGCCATGCGCGGGTTCAGCGCGCGCGGCGCCTCCCATGGCTGCGGCAGTTCCGGAATGCGCAGGTGCGAAACCGAGAAGCCGGTCAGGCCGGCCTTGGGCTTGCCGCCGCGGCCGGTCGCGCCTTCGTCGCGGATCTCGCCACCGGCACCGGTCGAGGCGCCCGGGAATGGCGCGATCGCGGTCGGGTGGTTGTGCGTTTCCACCTTGATCTGGAACGCGCTGGGCACCTGCGGCTCGCGGCGGTACTCGCCGCTGGCCGGATCCGGGCGGTAACGCGACGCCGGATGGCCTTCAATCACCGCGGCGTTGTCGCTGTACGCGCTGAGCGTGTGCTGCGGGGTCTGCTGGTGCGTGTTCTTGATCATCCGGAACAGCGAGCGGTCCTGCTCCTGGCCGTCGATGGTCCAGCTGGCGTTGAAGATCTTGTGGCGGCAATGCTCGGAATTGGCCTGCGCGAACATCATCAGTTCCACGTCCGACGGCGACCGGCCCAGCGCAGTGAAACGCTCGCGCAGGTAGTCGATCTCGTCCTGGGCCATGGCCAGGCCGAGGCGCTGGTTGGCGGCCTCCAGCTGGTCCACCGGCACGCGCTCCAGTTCACCCCGGGCCGGTGCCGAGAACAGCGCCTGGCCCTGTTCCACGGTCTCCAGCACGGACTGCGTCATCGGGTCGTGCAGCGCCTTGACCAGCGCCTGCTGGGCGGCGGCATCGGCCGGCCAACCCTGCACGTCGATGCGCAGGCCACGCTCGACCCGGCTGACCGGCTGGCCGGCACCTCGGACCAGTTCGGTGGCCTTGCTCGACCACGGCGACAGCGTGCCCAGGCGCGGCACCACGATGCGGCTGACTGCGCCTTCGGCCACGGCTTCGGCCTGCGGCGCCGCTTCGAGGATGCGGCACAGGGTGGTCAGGTCGGGGGCGGCGCTGCCTTCGGGCTGCACGAAGTAGACGTGCCAGGCACCGCTGATGCGCAGGGAGGGAGCGATGGACTGCAGGCGGGATTCAAGACGTTCGCGGCGGAACGGCGACAGGGCGGGCGCGCCCTCGAGGACCATCATGTCCGGGGAACCGTAGTTGGGAAACGGGCCCGACATTGTACCGGAAGCGGGGGAAGGGCTCTGGCCGGGCGGCGCCCGGCACCCGCCGAGGCCAGGGCAACGGCAACAGCAACAGCAACGGCAACGGCCAAAGCAAAAGCGGGG